>CADBPK010000167.1 GCA_902796465.1 uncultured Erysipelotrichaceae bacterium
CAGGAATGTGACGATCGGCCTGGTAGGCAAATATGTAAAGCTTCACGATGCCTATCTTTCCGTGGCAGAGGCACTGGCACATGCAGGGTATGCATATGACGCAAAGGTGAAGATCAGATGGATCGACAGCGAGACCATTACGGACAGCAATGTTGAAAAGAAGCTGAAGGAATGCGACGGCATCATCGTGCCGGGCGGCTTCGGCGGCAGGGGTATTGAAGGCATGATCATTACGGCAAAATACTGCCGGGAAAAGAATGTGCCGTATCTCGGGATATGTTTAGGCATGCAGATAGGGGTCATAGAGTTTGCCCGGGATGTCTGCGGGCTGAAGAATGCAAATTCGAGGGAATTCGACCCGGATTCGCCGTATAAAGTGATCGATTTTCTGCCGGACCAGAGCGACAGCACCAACAAGGGCGGTACGCTGCGTCTGGGACATTATGACTGCGTGCTGAAAGAAGGCACCCGCATTATGGAACAATACGGGAAGGCGGAGATCAGCGAAAGGCACAGACACCGCTATGAATTCAATAATGATTACCGTGATATCCTCTCTGAGAACGGACTGGTTCTCAGCGGGACTTCACCGGATAACTATATCGTCGAAACGGTTGAAACAGACAATGACTATTTCGTCGGCGTGCAGTTCCATCCCGAATTCAAATCAAGACCGAACAAACCGCATCCGCTGTTCCTCGGACTGATCAGACACTCTCTGGAACAGAAGGAAAACAGATAGAAACAGCGAAGCAGGAGACAGATTATGTGTGGAATTACAGGATTTACAGGAAAAGGAACGGCACTGCCCGTACTGATGCAGGGGCTGGAGAAACTGGAATACCGCGGCTATGATTCTGCCGGCGTAACACTGGCGGATGATAAGGGGCTGCGCACATTCAAAGCCAAAGGAAGACTGAGTGAACTGCGGAAAATCGTGGAAAACCGTGAACTGCCCCAGCATACCGGTATCGGACATACGAGATGGGCAACACACGGTGTTCCCAACAACCTGAACGCGCATCCGCATACCAACAGCACGAATACGATCTCTTTGGTCCATAACGGGATCATTGAGAATTATGTTTCCTTAAAACAGATGCTGGAAAACAACGGATATGTGTTCCAGTCGGAAACCGACAGTGAAGCGGTCGTTCATCTGATCGATTATTATTACAGACGTTTTCAGGATATGGAAACGGCGTTCAAGCGGGCTGTAAGGGATCTCGAAGGAAGCTATGGTTTATGTGTCATTTCCACATATGCGCCGGATACCGTATTTGTCGCGAGAAAAGAAAGTCCCATGATCCTCGGAATCGGGGAAGAAGGCACATACTGTGCGTCTGACGCCCCGGCGCTGCTGGAATATACCAGGAAGCTGATGACGCTGAATGACGGGGACATTGCGGTATTAAAGCCGGATCATATTGCGTTGTTCGACGCAAAGGGAAATGAGAAAAAAGAAGAATGGATGGAATTCCCGTATGATCTGCAATTAGCCCTGAAGGTCGGATCTGACACGTTTATGGAGAAGGAGATCCATGAATAGCCGCAGACGATCCGGGAAACCATGAGGGGAAGAATCGAAGGAAAATCGATCGTCCTGCCGGAACTGGACCCGATCCTGGGACGTATTCTGCGGGCAGACCATGTTTTATGGATCGCGTGCGGTACGGCATACCATGCTTGTGTTTACGGGCAGATGGTGCTCAACAGTCTTGTCCCCATCAACAGTACGGCTATACCGGCCAGTGAATTCCGGTACGGGAATTACTATGTGGATAAGAATACTTTATGCATCTTTGTGTCCCAGTCCGGTGAAACAGCAGATACGCTGGCTGCCATCAAGCGGGCAAAATCATCCGGTGCCGCGACGATCGCGGTGGCGAATGTACTGGGATCTTCCCTGACCAGGATCGCGGACGCAACCGTTTATACCTGTGCGGGTCTGGAAATTGCGGTTGCCAGTACAAAGGCATATACCGCCCAGCTGACCCTGATCTATCTCCTGGCGCAGAAACTGGCGGAGATCATGGGCTATTCCACCCGTGAACATGATGAGATCATCACATATCTGAATGAGCTGGATCGTCTGACACAGGAAACGATCGATATTGCCAAACCGGTGATCCGGGAATATGCGTCTATGTTAAAGAATGAGCATGATGTCTATTTCATCGGCAGGCAGCTGGATTATGTCAGTGCCATGGAAGGTGCTCTTAAATTAAAAGAAATTTCGTATATCCACGCTGATGCGTATTATGCCGGTGAGCTGAAGCACGGTCCGATCGCGCTGATCCAGGATCAGACGGTGGTAATTGCATTTGCGACACAGCCGGAAGTCGCGTCCAAAACCATATCCAATATCAAGGAAACAGTCGCAAGAGGCGCAAAGATCATCCTGATCACCGATCAGAATACACCGGCGGAAGGTTTCACTTATGTCATCCGGATCCCGGAGATCCGGCCGGATCTTGCCTGCATCATTTCCGCGGTGATTTTCCAGTTCCTGGCATATTATGCTGCGTCTGACAGAGGCTGTGATATTGACAAACCGAGAAATCTGGCTAAATCTGTAACAGTGGAATAACGGAGGCACAGATATGGATAAAATACTGGTACTTGATTTCGGCGGTCAGTATGACCAGCTGATCGCAAGAAGGGTCAGGGAACTGCATGTATACGCAGAGATCCGTTCATGCAGGAAAATAGCCCTCGATGAAATTAAAAAAAGCGGATATAAAGGCATTATCTTTACCGGCGGACCAAACAGTGTGTATGATCCGGCTTCCCCGACATATGACAAAGAGATCCTGGACCTCGGCATTCCGGTCCTGGGCATCTGTTACGGGGCGCAGCTGATCGCGTATCTGGCCGGCGGAAAAGTGGAAAGCGCAGCCAATTCCAGCGAATACGGCAAAACGACTGTTTATGCGGAAAAGGATCCGTTGTTTAAAAATACAAAAGAAAAAAGCATCTGCTGGATGTCGCATACAGACTATATTTCCGGACTGCCTTCCGGTTTCAGAAGGACAGCTTTTACGGATAAATGTCCCTGTGCCGCAATGTCAGATGAAAAGAAAAAGATCTACGCGGTGCAGTTCCATCCGGAAGTGACACATACCGAAATAGGGAAGCAGATCTTCTCGAATTTTGTTTTTGATATCTGCGGATGTGCTCCAAACTGGAGCATGGATGATTTCATTGATCGTTCAGTTGAAAAATACCGTGAGGAATTAAAGGATAAGAAAGTACTGCTTGCCTTGTCCGGCGGTGTGGATTCCTCGGTGACAGCGGTCCTTCTGCATAAGGCGATCGGTGAACGACTGGTTTGTGTATTTGTGGATCATGGTCTCCTCAGGAAAGATGAAGGGGATTATGTGGAGAACACATTTAAAAACAGATTCGGACTGAATCTGATCCGGGTCAATGCACAGGAAGCTTTTTTAGCAAAATTGAAAGGTGTAACAGAACCCGAAAGCAAGAGAAAGATCATCGGGGAAGAGTTTATCCGTGTCTTTGAACAGGAAGCAGGGAAACTGGAGAATGTTCAGGTACTGGCACAGGGAACGATCTATCCGGATGTTATCGAGAGCGGAAAAGGGGATTCGGCTGTTATCAAGTCACATCACAACGTCGGCGGCCTGCCCGATTCCATATCTTTTGAAAAGATCGTGGAACCATTGCGGGATCTGTTCAAGGATGAAGTCAGGGAAGTGGGCGTTAAACTCGGTATTCCTGCCGATCTCGTTTACCGTCAGCCATTCCCCGGACCGGGTCTCGGTGTAAGGATCATCGGCGAGATCACAGAGGAAAAACTGCAGATCCTCAAAGAAGCAGATGCCGTCTTCCGTGAAGAAGTCAGAAAATCATTTCCCGGGAAAGAACCGGACCAGTATTTTGCGGTACTGACGGATTCCAGGTCTGTCGGTGTTATGGGAGATGCCAGGACATATGGATATACGCTTGCATTAAGGGCTGTAGATACAGATGACTTCATGACAGCGGAATGGACCAGACTGTCCTATGAATGTCTGGCAGAGACGAGCCGCAGGATTACCAATGAAGTACACGGTATATCCAGGGTGGTTTATGATATTACCTCGAAGCCCCCGGGCACGGTCGAGTGGGAATAGC
>CADBPK010000168.1 GCA_902796465.1 uncultured Erysipelotrichaceae bacterium
CCAGACCGATCGCAAAACCGATGCCGGAGAGATCCGGACCGCCGTAATATGATACAAAGTGATCATATCTGCCGCCGCCGAATACAGTTGCCTGGGCACCGGAATCCGGCCTTGTCGAAACAACTTCAAATACGGTATGCGTATAGTAATCCAGTCCGCGGACCAGCTTTTCATCGATTTCATACGGAATGCCGAGGGCATCCAGCGCATGCAGCACATCTGCGAAGTACTGCCTGGATTCTTCATTCAGATATTCGCTGAGTTTCGGCGCATTCTGAACAGCCGGATGTTCATGATCCGTTTTGCAGTCAAGGATGCGGAGCGGATTCTGGTCATATCTTCTGCGGCAGTCCCCGCAGAGCTCATCCAGATAAGGTGCAAAATGTTCACGCAGGGCTATACGGTAGTTTTCACGGGAAATATCATCGCCGAGTGTATTGATCAGCACTTTGACACTGCTGATTCCCATTTCCTTAACGATGTCATATCCCAGGGCAATCGTTTCCGCATCGATCTGGGGATTTTTAATTCCGATATTCTCAACGCCGAACTGGTGGAACTGCCGCTGTCTCCCCTTCTGCGGACGTTCATGGCGGAACATGGCGCCCATGTAATAGAACCTTGCCGGCATTTCCATGGAACCGTACATTTTATGCTGGTCAAAAGAACGGATCACGCCCGCCGTCCCTTCCGGACGCAGCGTATAGGATTCACTTCCGGTCGTAAATGTATACATCTCCTTATTGACCATATCGGAGCTGTCATTTTCACGGGCAAATACGGACGTACTTTCAAAATACGGCGTACGGATCTCGCTGTACCTGTATTTTCTTGTAATACGGCGGATCATGTCTTCCGTTTCCTGCCATTTATGAATCTCATCGGGCAGAATATCATATGTGCCCCTGGGTGTCTGATAAACCATATAATCCTCCTCTGTTTCAAATAAAAGCGTCCTCTGTTCCAAGGACGCCTGAAGCGCGGTACCACCTTAGTTTACATTCCCTTCCGGAATGTACGCTCTTTTCCTTAACGCGGCAAACGTGGTTTCCTACTGTGATTTCAGAATCCCATCTCCGGAGTGTCTTTCCTGTCCCTGCTTCGGTGCTTTCACCAGCCGCACCGTCTCTTCTGCAAGCTCCCGGCACAGGCCTTTCTCCTTCTCTGATTTATGAGTAAAACTATACCACACTTTTCTGTAAATCAAACACTGAATTTTCAGCGTGTCATCCGGGAAACATCCACGACGGATTCTACTTTCCGGACGTTTGCGATCACGTTTTCCAGCTGTTCGACATTATGGATCTGCACGGTCATTTTGATCGTTGTTTCCAGTTTATCCTGATTCAGAACAGCACTGATGGCCGTCATCGGGGCCTTGCACTGGTTGACAACAGTTACGATATCGGTCAGCAGGAAGCTCCTGTCCTTCGCCTGCACGATCAGATCTGCATCATAGGTCTTCTCGGTCTCAACATCCTCGTCCCACATAACCTCGATCAGGCGTGACTGCAGATGTGCGACATTCGGACAGTCGCGGCGGTGCACCTTGACACCTTCGCCTTTGGTGATATAACCGACGATATCATCCCCGTGCACCGGATGGCAGCACTGGGCGATCGACATCTTCATCCGCTCGACTCCCGGTACGATGATGCCGGTCCTGGACGCTGTCTTTTTCCGGCCTTCATTCCGGCTGATCATGTTGGAAATGACGACATCCTCGCTGATCTTGTTCTGATTGGTCAGGCGGTCACACACGGAAATGACGTTGATCGATTTCATGGCTATGCCATACATGAAATCAACATAGTTGGAGACATGATATTGTCCGTAGATGCCTTCCAGCTTCTTTTTGTCCATCAGTTCCTTTGGATCTGCCCTGCGCCGGCGCAGTTCATCCGCCAGGATTTTTTCACCTTCTTCGGTGTGTTCCGCTTTCCGCTCAAATTCCTTTTTCGCCAGGTAATTGCGGATCTTGTTGCGGGCCTGGTTGGTTTTGACGATCTTCAGCCAATCTTCACTCGGGCCGGTGCCCTTCATCGTTTTGATCTGTACGACATCACCGGTATGCAGTTCCGTGTTCAGCGGGACCATGGCGTCGTTGACGATCGCACCTACAGTTGTATGTCCGACGTCTGTATGGATCCTGTAGGCAAAATCGATTGGTGTAGACCCG
>CADBPK010000169.1 GCA_902796465.1 uncultured Erysipelotrichaceae bacterium
AATAGATAAAGGCCTTGTGAAATAATCGTTTGGTATGTCATACCAGTCATCCACGGTCCACGTGTAATGACTATAGAATCGTTTCCCGACTAAATAATCATTAAGGATCTTTCGCGATATAAGAGTGAAACAATCTCGATAGATATCATCGTCATGGCGCTGAAGATAGTGAACACAGGCAGGCACCAGTAAAACGGCCTCAGTGAATGTAAACATGACGAAACCTCCTATATATTTATTCATCAATACACTATACTTGTTAATCGTTTAAAAATATAAAAATATAATGCTCTATCTTGTGATTTTATAAACGTCCGTAAACGTTGCAGAATATGGGCTGTAGGAAATATGATAACAAGTGGAATATCTGAAAAAACGACGCGAATAATACTGATCATAGTGGCAGATTGTCTTGGAAGACTGGATGAACTGAAATATCTTTCTGGTAAACATGCTGAATGAGGAGAACGGCCCGGGCATGTTCCGCACATATGTCTTCTTTTGCCATGGCAAAACCCCTCAGTACAAAATAGACGTGAAGGCCGTTTAATAGGATGTGCGTCATATTACAACAAGGTGCCAATATAATTATTCGCTGCTCAAACGGACAAGCTCGCTTTCAAAAAAAGTCGGCGCCGCCTTAAATAGGCGGCGCTGTTGTAACCATGAAGCACCTTATTCAGGGACTGGCCCAAATACTTCTTCGTACCCGCTGACAGACATGTGAATTTCTGCCCATTCTTTTGCTTCCTCAATACTTAGCGGGGAAATATGACTCCCATAAGTATAGCAGTTATTATCTATAGCCTCAGCGTAATGAGTCAGCGGGCCACCTTCTCCTGCCAGGAAAAATTCGCCCGTGCACTTACGATAGAGAGCTTCAGTGTAATAACGATGGTCAGATGAACGAAGAGGTGTTTCATAGTCACAAAGACACGTGGCGGTCTCCGTGTCATACTTTTTACCGCCGATGATCTGTTTCATAAGATCATCCTCCTTTGTTATAATTCCGAGCGGTTGCGCAACCCTCAATTACATTATAACAGTTCATTTTTGACATTTTGAAAATTTCCCCGGTTTATAAAATTAATAAATAGTTTTTGGGACACGAGGGCATTGCGTATAAAAGATGGGTTGTTTTTGGTACATGTTTTCTGATAAAATTCAGCCAGGGATGCCAGGGACGCGGATGCCATGGATGTCAGAAATGATGTCTGAGATAATGGGGATGATGAAAAGATGCAGATGAGCCGGGACTGGTTTTACGGGAAATCAGAAGGGTTCCTGGGGGATGAGAATGACTTTGGTTTATTGTTTGTGCTGAAAGAACCGAATTCATCCGGAAAGGAAGCGGATCCAGACTACTTCTGGTTTCGTGAAGTTGTGGATGGCTGTAAAAAAGGCGGACGCTATCTGTCCGCACTTGGGCGAATCGCCCAGTTGCTTCTAAACCTACCGGTCGAGAACTCAGCGAATGGCTGGTCTTCCGCGCTCAGGAGATGTGCCTATATAAATCTATTTCCGGAAAAAGGCGAAAGAACGGAAAGCCTGGAATACCAGACTGTTCTCCGCTCTTTCAGAGAAGGTGTTGATGATCCTTACCACAGATGGGATATCATCATGAATCTTCCTGTCGGAACGACACTTGTCACGACGAAGGATATCTTCCGGGCAATTCAGCAAAGATTAGACGGCCTAAAGTTACCGGCGGAAGATCTCCCTGCCCATGGTCTTACGTACGGAGAAAGGATGCTTCCATCCTTTTCCTTCAGGAACAATAATGGACAAATTATCGTCATGGCTATGTATCATCCAGCGAACCGGAGATACGGAACCGCCACTGCCGTTCATAGGGGGTACACTGAATGAATACAGTCCGATCAAAAAAAATGATTATTGTCTGTATCCTGGAAATCCTCCGGAAATACTCAGATGAGAATCATCGCCTAAAGCAAAGGGAAATCGTGGATCTTCTGGATCGTGAATATGGGATCACTGTTGACAGAAAAGCTGTGCAGCGCAATCTCCGAGACCTGATCGAGTGTGACGAATTCGGAATTGAATATGTGGAAATACCAAGAGGATCCAGCACACCGAGAGAAGGCGAAGAATCCAGCATCATGACCCAAATCTACATGGCGCATGATCTGACGGACAGCGAATTCCAGCTACTAACGGATTCCATTCTGTTCTCCCGGAATATCACTGCTTCCCAGGCAGAACAGTTGATCGAGAAAATCCGGCATTCCGTAAGCACATATACAGCGGAAAAAACGAAGCAGATCCATCTGAGTAAAACCGTCAGCAGAACTGCGGAGCAGAATACTTTTCTGAACATTGAAAAGGTCCGGGAAGCACTTGAGGGAAAAAGACAGATACGGATCGTTTCGCGGAAATACTGCTGGGACGATGGATTCAAAACAGTACCAGGCGAATCAAAAATCGTAACGCCCTATTACCTGACAGCTACAAACGGATTTTATTACCTGATCTGTCTGAATGAAGAGACAAAGGAAACAGAAGGAATCAGAATCGACCGGATCGAAGAAATAGTTATCACAACTGAAGCGGGAACGCCTCTGCAAGAAACGGAATTCAGAAATACAACGCTGGACAGGTATTTACGGACACATCCTTTCTTATCTGCTGGGAGGATGGTAAGTGCTTCGCTGAAAATCGCGGAAAATGCACTGAGTGACTTGTTCGATACCTTCGGGGATCACTTCACCGTCAGTCTGGTAGACAGCGGCTTCCTTACAATTTCTCTTCGTTGCGGCGAAGAGGATCTGTTCAGATGGGCTCTGCTGCATTCAGACATAGCAGAAATACTTGCGCCTCAGTATCTCCGAAACAGACTGCGCACGGAAACGGAAAACCTGTGGAAAAGGTATATTACCACCGATGAAGACCAAGTGGATGCAATCATCCAAAGCACATCGGATCGAAACGGTAATCTGGTCATCCAAGGCAGGGATCTTACCGGACAGATGGAAAAGATTCCGCCAAATACTCTTCATCATGTGGATCTCAGGCGCAATACCGGCTGCAATATGTCATTCCTGAAGGAACAGTCGGAATTGGTCAGCCTTACGGTATTCAACCAGCCGTTTAACCAACCGGAATTGCTGCTTCGAGCAAAAAAACTACAATCGGTACGCCTGATCAATACGGGAATCAAAGATGTTTCCGTACTTGGCAGGATTCCCACACTTCAAGACATCGTGCTGTCAGAACGGGATGCAGAAGGTATTCCGGGGATTGAAAACCTGAAAGGAAAACATGTAATCCTATTGAAACAGTTCGCTATAAAACAGGATATACAGGCGTTGATGAACATGGGAATTGATATAAAGGTTATGTCTCATGGCCAAATAATCGGCGTTACAAGAGAAACAATACATAAGCTATAATCTTTGAGGAAAGGGTGTGGACATATGGGCTATCAGGGAAAAGACGGCCGTTGGTATACAACAATCCAGGAACGTGAAGCGGCAAATCAGCGCTGGGAACAGACGCAATTGCTGAAAAAACAAGTCTATCAGCAACAGGAAGAAGCCAGAAAGCAGGATCGTATCCGGCGTGAACAGGAGCGAATTCTGCAGGAGCAGGCTCGAGACCAGAGGCGCCGGGATGAAGAACAGGCGCAGCTGGAACGCGACCGTAATGATGCGATCCGGGAACAGAACCGGCTTCTGGCAGAACGGGCAAGGCAGGAAAGAGAAGAC
>CADBPK010000170.1 GCA_902796465.1 uncultured Erysipelotrichaceae bacterium
ATAGTAGCCCATAGGTCCTCCTGATAATGTAAGTTTGGTCACTCACATTCTATCATTTGAACCTCTGGGTGTTTTTTTATCTAAAGGAAATGTGTTGCACTTAATATGGTAATTTATCTATAAAAAAGGAAGCTTTCGCTTCCTTGTCATTCCTGTGGTTCTTCCGGGGGCTGTTCCGGCGTCGGCGCAGGCGTCGGGGTTGGCTCCGGGGTTGGCTCCGGCGTAGATTCCGGGGTCGGTACAGGTGTAGGCTCGACCGTAGGCTCAGGAGTTGATGACGGTTCCGGCGTCGGTGTTGCTGTAGGCTCCGGTGTAGTCTGCGGGGTCGGTGTTGGTGTCGGCGTTGCCTTTGGCGTTTCACTCGGAGCCGGGGTTGGTGTCGGGGTCTCTTCCGGCTGTTCTTCTTCCTTGTCTTCCGGATTCAGCGCTTCTTCCGTAAACGGTTTGTCCGTCAGCGGGTCCGTCATATACACATTCGTTGTCGGACCGAGGATGTTCGGAATCGCTGCCAGAGGTTTCGGTCTGTAATCTTCCGTTACATATGCATGTGTACGGATATAGTCAAACAATGTATTAACAGCAGTTTTTGTCAGATGAATGCCGTCGCCTTCCATGAATCCCGGCATCGGATTTCCGTTAACGTCCGCAAGAACTTCTGCGGAATTCAGATATTTCCAGCCGTTTGCCTCACACATCTCTTCGATCGCGGTATTGTATGCCATAATCTGGATATTGTGCGCCTTGGACTTTCCGTCCGTAACCGGCGGGATGGGGTTGACGATAATATCTACAGTAGGATAAGCCTCCTGCAGTCTTTTCAGCTGCAGCTGGTACCGCTGAATGAAGCCTGATGCGTCAGTACTTGTGCCGCTCAGGTTATTCGTGCCGAATGTGATGATAATTCTTTCCGGCTGGATAATACTGACAGATTCCGTCATCGTATAAGTCCCGGTTGAGAATTTCATGCATTTCAGAGTCGATATCGCATCGATTCCCATACCGACAACAGCGATCGTATTTTCCTGTGAAGTGTATGTCCTTCCTTCGCTGTCGGTAAAGATCATGAACCGTACGGTATTCGAATCTCCCAGGAACAGGGTCGTATCCAAATAATCCTGGCCGGCATCTTTCGTTTCACTCAGACGCGTCGTTTCCTGTTCGGGGATATCATTTTTATATTCCTGTGAAATAGATTCTGCAGATTTGTGCTGTTCGGCAGTTTTTTCTTTCTGCCTTTTTATCATGATCATGTTTCCAGCCTGTATTGCTGTCATGACAGCAGAAAAAGCCAGCACCGCCAGCATGATCAGGATCCACATTCTCTGGAATCCGGTATATTTCTTTGTGAACAGATTTCTGAATTTCATATCAGATATCATACACCCAAAACATTTGTTTTGGAATACCGTTCTCAGATCCCTTCATGTCAGGACTGACTTTTATGTTCGTATTGATCAAAACGCTCTATTGCATGCACGAGGTTGCCTTTTGTCAGCATGCCAATTATCTTAACCATCGTTTCGGGTGTTTCCTTCATTCCGGATTTTACCCATCCGAGGATCATCCCGCTGACTGCATACCGGTAAAACGCAATGATATAATTCACAGATTCAGTGCTGATGGTATGGGCTTTCGAAAATTCCCGGACAACATTAATTACAACAGAGTCCACATGAATGGACAGGAAATCTTCCAGAATGTATTGATTTCCCGTGCTTTGGGTCCGCATGACAAAATCCTTGTTTTCGGATAAATAATTGAATACCCTCAGCAGACCTTCCTGCCATGTGGTATATGTATTCTTCCCGCTTACAGCAGCCTCGCTTTCAGTCAGGTAGATCCACCGCATCAGATCATAGATATCAGTAAAGTAATAATAAAATGTCTGCCTGTTGATCCCGCAGGAATTTGTCAGATCGCTGATTGTAATTTTCTCGATTGATTTCTTGCTCAAAAGTTCTTTAAATGACGTTGCAAGCCTCTGTCTCGTATCTTTCGCCATAAAAAACCTTTCTAATATTTCTGTTTATATTATACTTCACAAATCAGAAAAGTATGATAAGATAATTGAGCAAACGCAGAAATACCCAAGCGGTTGAAGGGGCGGGCTTGGAAAGCTCGTAGATCGGTAAAACGGTGCCGGGGTTCAAATCCCCGTTTCTGCGCCATAT
>CADBPK010000171.1 GCA_902796465.1 uncultured Erysipelotrichaceae bacterium
ATCAGGATATGATATGACAAATAATGTATATGCTTTACAATATTGATCGGAGGGAAACACATTATGAAAAAGAAGACAGGTTTATATGTGGCGATATTGCTGGGGCTGTCAGTTCTGACCGCATGTTCCGGATCAGGCGCGGCAGAAACGGAAGAAGTTACGGAAACAGTCATGATCCAGGTGAATGTTGACGGACTTGGTGCAGTCGCTGTAACAACAGACGGGACAGATCCTGAGATCGACCCGGAATATCCATTTTCTTCACATATCGAAAGAGTAAACAAAGGCACACAGATCAGCGCGAAAGGTGAAACAACAGAAGACGGCTGGCAGTTTGTCCGCTGGATGAAAAACGGGGAATACTTCTCATCGGATGAGACGATGAAGGATACACCTGAAGCGGATACGGAATATGTCGCTGTATTCATGATGAACACCGGATATGAAGGGGAAGCCGTGACGGATATCAAGGATGTAAAGACGATCGGGGATGTACTGGCACTGCCCACATATGGCTACAGCAGCGGTATGAATAAATATGTCCATTCATTTGAGCTGGATAATACCGTCTATCAGGCAATTGCGGCGATCGATGACGATACCCAGGAGAAGCTTTTTGATCTGGACATGGATGATCCGGATTATGACAGGAAACAGAATGAGATGGTCGCTCCGCTGCCGGTCACAGAGATCATCAATATAACCGGACAGATCCCTGCCCAGGCAGATCTGGATGGATATGTCGGAAAGACCTTCGGGGAGCTCTTTGATGAAGGCTGGTCCTGTTCAGGCTGGAGCGGGGATGAGAAAGTCGTATATCTTGATCATACTTATTTCAGCTATGAAGCGGGATTTGATGTACCGGAGAACATGGATGACTTCGATGAAGAAAAGCTGGCTGGACTGACTGTCAGATCCATGACGTATACCGGCATCGGCGACGCGTCCTACATCGATATGGACTGATTATTTATGAAAGAAAATTCCTGCAGCTGCAGGCAGAAACAAGGCTGATTCCAATACAGACCGCCCGGATTTTCGGCGGTTTTTCAGTTTTGCGGACAAACATATCATTTTTGTCATGGCCGCTATGTAAGAGCCGGCCCTTCCCGCAGATAAGCAGGTCAGAGTTATCCGGCATTTTGCGGATCGGAACAGGCAGATGATATAATCAAAAAAGAAAGAAGAAGGAAAATATCATGGCAAAAACAGTAACAAATTTTTATTCGTATGTTCTGAACAGGGCAGTGGATATCACTGTCGTTCTTCCTTCCGTTACCTGCCCCGAATCACTGGGACTGGGGGACGGACCTGCAAGCCATATATTGAAGGCGAAATTCCCGGTACTCTATCTCCTGCATGGATTCGGCAATAACCATGCCCAGTGGACAGGTTATACCAATGTGGAAATGTATGCTGAGGAACAGAGGATCGCAGTAGTCAATATCTCAGCGGAAAACAAGGCATATGCAAAGGTAGGCAGCGATGACTTCATTAGATTCCTGGATGAAGAACTGCCGGAATTCCTGATTCATTATTTCCCGGTCTCGGATAAACCGGAGGAAACATATATTGCCGGTCTTTCCATGGGAGGATATGGAGCTTATCTGCATGGTCTGACACATCCGGAAAGATTCCGCGCAATCGGTGCTTTCTCAGCTGCCACACAGCTCAACCCGAAGACATTTGCAGAGAACCCGATGGGTGACGGCGGGGAAGCAGAAAAAGCATATGACCTGCATGAACTGATAAAGAAGATCAAAGAAGAAGGAAAGAAATTCCCAAAGATCTATGCGGCATGCGGTGATAAAGATTTCCTTTTCGGGGCGGACAAGGCGTTTGCGGAAGAACTGAAAGAAGCAGGCGCTGACGTCACATGGAAGGAAGTTGCCGGATTCGGTCATGAATGGCGATTCTGGGATCAGCAGGTGGAGCAGTTTCTGGACTGGCTGCCGAGAGATGACTATTACGCAAAACTCGGAAAACGATCTGTATGACCAAAGGAGATCAGGTGAAGACCTGGTCTTTTTTTGAAGAATTCAGACATTATGATTACATCAGAGTACCTGGACCGGATAACCGATCAAAATAACCGGCCCGATATGTCATGATCGGACAGAACGGACGCTGATCAATGCCGTAAAGAGGTCATCAGGAAATACGGTTATTCCGGGATGTGATACGATAAACGGCAGGAGAGGATATGACAGAGACAGCACAGAACAGGAATATTGCCGTTTTTGAACAGATGCCGGTCGCCAAGGCTGTACGGACGATGGCTGTCCCGACGATCATGGGGCAGCTGATCATCCTGCTTTACAGCATTGCGGATACGTTTTTTGTCGGGCGCACAAACAATCCGCTGATGGTGGCAGGGGCTTCCCTGGTGCTGCCGGTGTTTTATATCTGCACATCCCTGGCAGGTATTTCCGGTGTCGGCGGCGGTGCGCAGGTATCGCGTCTGCTGGGGGAAAAGAATCCGGAAGCGGCACGCAGGGTAAGCAGTTTTTCCCTCTGGTTCGCTTTACTGACAGGGCTGCTGTTTTCGCTTGTCGTCCTGCTGTTCATGGATCCCCTGATGCGGCTGCTCGGGGCAAAGGCGGATGTGCTGACCTATACGAAGGCATACGCGATGTGCGTGATCGTCTTCGGCGGCATACCGACGGTCATGGCAAATGTAATGTCCAACCTGCTCAGAAGTACGGGCGAATCCCGGAAAGCAGGTTTCGGCATCATGCTGGGCGGTGTGATCAACATTGCCCTGGATCCTTTATTCATGTTTGTCTTGTTTCCGAAGGGAATGGAGATCGTCGGTGCCGGTGCGGCAACCTGC
>CADBPK010000172.1 GCA_902796465.1 uncultured Erysipelotrichaceae bacterium
CACTTATTTTTGTGGGAGGTATATTCGTTATCGAGACACTGTGTGTGATCATCCAGATCGGCTCGGTAAAGATCCGTCATAAAAAAGTATTCATCTATACACCGATTCATTATGCTTTCCGGATCAAAGGAATGCCTGAGACAAGCGTTGTCAGAATGTTCTGGATGGCGGAGGCACTGCTCGCAGTCATCGGACTCTGGCTTGGACTCCATTGATTATAACAGCGGCATGAGCCGCTTTTTCTTTTTTTTCTCTGTTTTCCATATGGTCTTTACATATATTTTTTGATATAATTCTTAAATTGTCAGGAGGAGGTTATGAACAATAAAGTTTACGATATTGAAAATAAGCTCGTCCAGATGACAATGGTAATAAAATTACAGCAGCTAAGACGCGAGTCAATCTCCATTGATTACCATATGCTTGAAGATTATGTTTCGGAATGTCTGTGGAAAATGAAGGCTCCGCGTTCGATCAGCACCGCCGTTAATCAGATCCTTTCTGTTAAGGGAGATGATATCGTACGCTATCTGGCAAAGCGTGCGGTTACAGACAGCGGAAAGCTTGGTCTGGATGATTTCGCTGATGTAATAGGGGGAAACTAAAGTATGGATAACAAACGGAAAAACAATAAGAACTTTGCGATATTCCTGGTCATTGTTGCGGCAGTGGTTGTACTTATCGCTTCCACATTCAAATCCATTCAGAACAGCCTGAATCTCGGCCTGGATCTGCAGGGCGGATTTGAAATTCTGTATGAAGTTACACCGATCGACGAAACGGCGGAACTGGATATGACAGTTGTCACCAACAGCATTTCCAAGCGTGTCAATGTACTCGGTGTCAGCGAACCGCAGATCATCGTTGAAGGAACGGACAGAATCCGCGTCCAGCTGGCAGGTGTCGAGGATCAGGAATCCGCACGTAAAATGATCGGAACAACAGCGCATCTGACATTCCGTGATGTGGACGACAAGGAAATGGCTGATTCATCCATACTGGCAGAAGGCGGCGCATCACTTGCTTATGAAAACGGTGTACCGATCGTTTCTCTCAAGATCAAAGATGATGCAAAATTCGGAGAAATCACCAAGGAAATCTCTTCCAGAACATCAGGAAACAACATCATGGTGATCTGGCTGGACTACGAAGAAGGTGACTCCTATCGCGAAGAAGCGAAGAAAGCCGCAGCAGGGGAAGAACCCAAGTATATCTCTGCAGCGTCTGTCCAGACTCAGATCATGGGTGACTGCATTATTAAAGGCAGCTTCACCGAGACAGAAGCCAAGACCCTGGCAAACCTGATCAATTCAGGTTCTCTGCCGGTCAAGATGACGGAAATATCTTCCAACGTCGTTTCCGCCGAATACGGTGAGGGCGCGCTTCATAAAACTGCGATTGCCGGTATTATCGGTGTCATCGCTGTTGCACTGTTCATGATCTTCAAATACAGACTACCGGGCATCGTTGCGACGATCATGCTGGCATTCTACATCTGGTGTGTATTCGCAATCTATTCCGCTATGGGTGCTGTATTCACACTTTCCGGTATCGGCGCGCTGGTACTGGGAGTCGGTATGACAGTCGACGCGAACCTGATCTGCTACGAAAGAATCCGCCAGGAATTATACAAAGGACACAGTGTTCCTTCCGCAGTTGAAGAAGGACAGAAACTTTCCTTCTCGGCTGTATTTGATGCACAGTTCACGACCCTGATCGCCGCCCTGATCATGTATATCTGGGGCAACGGCGCGGTCAAGGGATTCGCGACGATGCTGATCATCACTGTTGTTATGACACTCGTTGTCAATGTATTCCTTTCCAAGCGTCTGCTGACACTGCTCGTCAATACAGGAAACTTCAACGACAAGCCGGAATACTTCGGTGTCAAGAAAGAACAGATCCCGGATATCCAGAAAGGGGAGAAACAGTTCTATACAGGCACACATCAGTTTGATTATGTCGCCAACGCAAAGTATTCAGTCATCACATCTCTTGTGATTATCGGCCTTGCCCTGATCATGGGATTTGTCAATATGGGAAGCGGCAAAGGCTTCTTCAACCTCGGCATCGATTTCGCATCCGGTACCAAACTGACAGTTTCCAGTTCCGAACCGGTGAAGATCGAAGATGTCCAGGCAAAGATGGAAGAACTCGGCTACTCCAACTTCAAATATCAGAGCTCCGGTGAAAACACCGTATACGCTACAACGAAAGAAGCACTTACAGTCGATGATCTTTCAGGCATCAAATCCGCGCTGAAGGAAGTCTACGGCGAAGAACCCGGTGACAACGTTGTAACGCCGGTCGTAGGAAAAGACCTCGTCCGCAACGCCATTATCCTGACAGTCGTCGCATGGATCGCCATGATGGCTTATGTCACATTCCGTTATGAATGGGATTACGCGCTTGGCTGTATCGTTGCGCTGCTGCACGATGTAGGCATCGTTCTGGCATTCTTCGCGATCCTGCGTATGGAAGTCAATACGGAAGTTATCTCCGTACTGCTGACCATCATCGGTTATTCCATCAACAACTCCATCGTTGTATTTGACAGGATCCGTGAAACGATGAGCCTGGCAAAGAAGAACGTCAGCGGTGAAGAATATAAAGCGATCGTCAATGATTCTCTCGACAGGACGATCAAGATGTCGATCTACTCCTCGATCACCACACTTCTTCCTGTCATCTTCCTGCTTCTGATGGGTTCCAAAGCGATCTTCACATTTATCGTCGCTATGTTCATCGGTCTGATCGCCGGTACATTCTCCTCCATTTTCGTCGCACCGACACTCTGGAGAACGATCCGTATGAATCACAAGCCGAAAGACAAGAACAAAACAAAGAAAAAAGAAAAGAAGGAAGCATTGGACGAATACACATTTAAGGGAATCAATGCGTAATTATAAAGCAGCTGAATCCGGCTGCTTTTTTTGAAAGGAAACAGAATATGGAAATCAAAGCGGTATTATTTGACTGTGACGGTCTGATGTTTGAAACAGAGCGGATCGCAAAACTGATCTGGACAAGGGAAGCTGAAAGGTACGGGGTTGATCTGCCGGAAGACTTTTTCAAGCGGATCACAGGTGCCGGCGGGGAAGATAACCTCCGTTATATGCGCAGTATTCCCGGTCTCGCGGAAGTGCTGCCGCAGATCCGCGGAAAACGGTTCGATCTTGAATTCTGGGGATCCATCCAGAAGGACTGCCTGAACAAGGAGGGACTGACAGAACTGTTCTTTTATCTGAAGGAAAACGGATACCGCACGGCGATCTGTTCGAGTTCCGGGAAAAAATATGTTGAGACATTGCTGTCAACGGTATCGGTGGAGCTGCCGTATGAATGCATCGTAGGCGGCGACATGGTAAAGCATGCGAAACCGGATCCGGAAATCTTTCTGAAGGGAGCGGAGTCTCTGGGCGTGATCCCGTCTGAATGCCTTGTGCTGGAAGATTCCAAGCAGGGGATCCTCGCCGCAAAAAATGCCGGCATGCATTCATGCTTCATCCCGGATACGATCGAACCGGATCAGGAAATGGATTCTGCACTGGAATTCAGGGCTGAAAATCTGCGGGAAGTGATCGGTCTGCTTGAAACGCTGAAGAGGGAAGAAGAATGACCGCATATGAAATCGTGGAAACAGACGCTTCAGGACTGATGCGCCGGTACGGTCTCGGGCCGCTGAGTGCAAAATTGCTGCAGGCAGCGAACCTTACAGACGAACAGGTGACAGAAATCCTTTCCGAAGATACAGATCTTTCTTTCAGTGAAGCCGCGTGCGTTAAAACTTGCTGTGCAAGGCTTCTAGAAGCCCGGCAGAACAATGAAAAGATATTTGTCGGGGGAGATTATGATGCCGACGGTATCTGCAGTACAGCGATCATGAAAAGGACGCTCGACAGGCTCGGTATTCAGAACGGATATTATATTCCGGACCGGTTCCGGGAAGGTTACGGACTGAAAAAGGAAACAGTTGCGAAAGCTTCAGAAAAAGGATATACGGTGATCATGACCGTAGACAACGGCGTTAAAGCGCAGGAAGCTATTGCCGAGGCAAGGAAGCTCGGTATGACGGTGATCATTACGGATCATCATCGTATCGAGGAGGATGTGGACGCAGATATACTCGTACATCCGGATCTGATGGAAGACCGTTTCAGTACACTTTCCGGAGCCGGCGTGGCATTGGAGATCAGCCGCGGTCTGATCGGCGAAGATGATGTCTGCACAGCGCTGGCTGCCGTGGCGGCAGTAGGTGATGTCATGCCTCTGTGGAAAGAAACAAGAAAGATCGTCCGGAACGGGATACAGATACTGAAAACAGGTGCCGTACCCGCTTTGTCAGCTTTACTGTATGACCCGCAGAAAACAGATGAAACGGCGATTGCTTTCCAGATCGTTCCGAAGCTTAACAGTGTCGGCAGGATGAATGACATTTCCAACGTCAACACGCTGGTTCCGTTCCTGCTCAGCAATGATCCGAAAGCCATCAGCCGGTATACGATCCAGCTGAACCAGGTCAATGAAATGCGGAAACAGCTTTCCGATGCGGAAGCAAGGGAAGCGGAACAATACTGTACCGACCACAATTTCGAAATCATATACAGTGACAGCTTCCATGAAGGACTGTGCGGTCTTGTGGCGGGAAAGCTGGCGAACCGTTACCATAAACCGATCGTCATACTGGCTAAAGGTGAATCTCTTCTGAAAGGGAGCGGCCGCAGTGTGCCGGGTTTTGACCTTTTTGCTTTTCTCGGCTCCTTCCCGCATCTGCAGGCATTCGGCGGTCATGAACAGGCGGTCGGCCTGTCCATTGCGCCGGAGGATCTGGAAGCTTTTACGGAAGCGGTGCAGGTAAAGATGAAGGAAACGGATTTTGTGTATGAAGAGCCTGTGACCAAAGCAATCCTTGTCCGGGAAAATGAAATCGGCTTTGACCAGATCACGGAAATGGAACGGCTGAAGCCGCTGCCGAAAGAACTGTCGGACTATGTGTTTGCCGTGCGCGGACCGGAGATCCTGGAAAGAAGGGAAATGAACAAGGTCACAAAATACAGACTGCAGCTCGCAGCCGGTGAACTGGAAGCAGTGCTGTTCAGGTGGAAGAATATAACCGAACCGGAAGAACCGCAGTACTTCATAGGCCGTTTTTCCGTAAACCGCTGGCGGAATCAGATCACCTGCCAGATGGAAACAGAGGCGATATTATAGCCTAAAATATGGGATGATCATGTGAAAGAGCATATAAATTAAATAATCTTGTTGTATAATATGAATATCTTTTTCGGAGGAGATTTTACTATGGCATTGAATTTAGAAGATTATGTTGCATCTGTCCGTGATTTCCCGACAGAAGGAATTCTGTTCCGCGATGTCACACCGATGGTTCTTGACGGTGCAGCGTTCCGGGAGTCAATCGATAAACTGGCGGCATTCGCAGAGAGCGTCAATGCCGAAGTGATCGCCGGTCCGGAAAGCCGCGGATTTATTTTCGGAGCACCGGTTGCCTACAAGATGGGCATCGGTTTTACACCTGTCCGCAAACCGGGCAAACTGCCCCGTGAGACCATTTCCTGCGCCTATGAACTGGAATACGGGACCAATGAGCTGCATATGCATAAGGATTCCGTCAAACCGGGACAGCGTGTTGTCATTATTGATGACCTGCTGGCTACAGGCGGAACGATCGGCGCTACCGTCAAAATGATCGAGGAACTCGGAGGCGTTGTCGCAGGTATCGCATTTATCATCAAACTTACCGGATTCCCTGAGGTAAAGGAAATAGCGAAGTATCCGGTTTGTTACTTAATGGAAATGAGTGACAAATAGAATCGAAGAGATACTCTTCGATTTTTTCAGAAAGAAAAGGGGGTGAGGAAATATGGCAGATCACAGAAACGCTACGGTTGAAGATGTCATGCGTGAGGCACAGGAATATATTCATAATCCTGACAGCCTTGCTTTGATCATGAAATCTGCACAGTTTGCGGAAGAAAAGCACAAAGGGCAGATGCGCCGCAGCGGTGACCCGTATTTCGTTCACCTCGTCAATGTTGCATATATCCTCGCTACCCTGAGAGGGGGACCGAAAACGATCGCAGCCGGTTTTCTTCATGATGTTGTGGAGGACTGCGGTGTTACAAAGGAACAGCTGGCCGCGGAATTCGATGAAGAGATTGCCGATATGGTCGAAGCCGTCACCAAGATCGGCACACTGAAATTCAAGGGAAAAAATGATCCTGAATACCAGGCGGCGAATCACAGAAAACTGTTCATTGCCATGGCGCATGATGTACGCGTGATCCTGATCAAACTCGCAGACCGTCTTCATAATATGCGTACGCTGATGTACCAGTCCGAAGCATCTCAGAAGCGGATCGCTGCGGAAACCCTGGATGTATACGCACCGATCGCGCACCGATTAGGTATCAGTACCATCAAGAATGAACTCGAAGATCTGGCTTTCCTGTATCTCAACAGGGATGAGTATTACCATATCGCCCATCTTGTTGAAGCCAAGAAAGCGGAGCGGGATGCGGCTGTCAGCCAGATGATCAGCGAGATCTCGGAGATTCTTGAAAAGAATCATATCTCATACAGGATCTTCGGAAGATCCAAGCACCTGTACTCCATCTATAAAAAGATGAAGACCAAAAACAAGCGCTTTGAGGAGATCCTCGATCTTCTGGCAATCCGCATTATTACCAAGACCGAGCTTAACTGCTACGAAGTTCTCGGTTATATTCACGCCCGTTACCGGCCTATCCCCGGACGGCTGAAGGATTATATTGCAGTACCAAAATCCAACATGTACCAGTCGCTCCATACCACGATTATCGGCGATGACGGAAAGATCTTTGAAGTGCAGATCCGTACGGAAGATATGGATGCCATTGCGGAAAGAGGTATCGCTGCCCACTGGCGCTACAAGGAAGGCACGAAATATGATGCCCGGAAAGAACAGAAGGAAATCGAAGACAAGCTTTCCTGGTTCAAGGATTTCACGGTATATACTGCAGACGAAGGTGAAAATGACAGTGCTTCCGAATACATGGAAACACTGCAGAAAGATATATTTGACGCCAATGTCTACGTCATGACGCCGATGGGAAGGATCATTGATCTGCCCAGCGGATCAACACCGATCGATTTTGCCTACAGGATCCATA
>CADBPK010000173.1 GCA_902796465.1 uncultured Erysipelotrichaceae bacterium
AAACTGCAGGAAATGGAAAAAGAAAGAGCTGAATCAGACCAGTAGGGCAAATAATCCTGAAAGAATAAATCCTAAAATACCGGTAAAGAGAGGATAGTTGAAACTATCCTTTTTTCTTTTACTGTTTTCTTTGGAAAACTGTTCATAAGTTTCATTGACACCACTGTTGATAAATCTTCTCAGAACAAACATGGTATTATCGAAATTTCCTTTTAAGTAAAGATTATGAATTACACCGAAGATTATAAAAATCAGTGAAATTATAAAAAGAGAATCAGAAAAAACAAGTGCTTTGTGCTCGGAAATAACTGCTTTGCCAAAAGGGTATACCAACAGAAATACCATGGATGGGATAAAGTTTTTTATATTGAAGTTTTTGAAAGATTTCATCTATTCTCTCCGTTTTGAGTTTATTATTTAAGATTATTGTAATAGTCAATTCAGTACATGAATGCCAGGATCGTGTCAATGATCACAATGATCAGCCCCGCATACAGCATGGGATTTTTCTTGTCGCCTCTCTGCTGGGCGATAACATCCCTGTATTCACTGTAGGAACCCTTATGCGGTCTCCAGGAAAACAGGACCCATCCGCCGTCTTTCCACGTTTCCCTGACCAGTCCTGCCAGCAGAACAGCGAAACCGATGATGGCAAAACTGTTGAGGAATTCCAGCCGGAAAGGCTTGACGATGAGGCCGTATATAACGGAAACTGCGGCAGCTGCGCCGACGATGATCCATGTCGTTCTGTACAGGATCATTTCTTTGATTTCTTTTATCATGTACATTATTCTAATACAAAATAAATGATTTTTCATTACAAATACGGCGGGTGTATAATGGTCACATATAAAGGGGTAGTTATGACTGAATTAATTGAAATACTGGAAACATTTCTCGTAAATCTTGTCAGCATACTGGCTGTATGCATTGAGCTGATCGGTATCGGTGTACTGGTTTTCGGCGCCGCGAAATCGCTGATCAAGCTGCTCAAACGTCAGGATGTCAAACTGGATCTTGCCCGCAGTATTACCTTGTCACTGGAATTCCTCATGTGCGGTGAGGTCCTGAAGACCGTTACGGCACATCATCTCAGTGAGCTGTATATCCTCGGCGCGATCGTTATTCTGAGGGCTGCGATGACATTATTGCTGCACTGGGAAATGAAGAACGAGGAACAGGAGATGATCCTCGAGGAAAAAGCAGAGGAATTAGCCGACGACAAAGACTGATAAACACGGTTTTTATCACAAAGAAAGCAGTAAATGCTATAATGTAAACGATTATGGAGGATATGTAAAATGGCATTTGAAAAGTTCAAGAATTTTATCGCACCAGTAGATGACGATGACGCGGATGAATACGAAGAAGAATTGGAATATAAAGAGAGCGAAGCAAAGCCGGTAAGCCCGTATGAACCGAAAAAGGCTGCCCGCATCACAACAGATGCGCAGATGGTTTTATTTGAACCGCGCAGCTTCGAAGAATCTGAAGAGATCGCCCGCCATCTGAAGCAGAGAAGGGCATGTGTTGTCAACCTGCACCGTCTGCAGAGAGACTATGCACAGCGTACGATCGACTTCCTGACAGGCGTTGTCTTTGCCCTGGACGGAACGATTCAGAAGATCGGACACAACGTTATCCTTTGTGCTCCGCGCAACGTTGATGTAGAAGGCGCAATTTCTCTGGAAAGCGATGATGACTGATCCGTCGCAGTACGATTCACTGGCAGCGCATTTATCGGACCTGCAGGAACGCTCGCAGAAATGGCACAAGCCTTTAAGTTCCATGTTTCTTACAGAAGAGGAACAGGCAGCCATGCAGAGACTTTTTCCTGAATCCGATACGCTCCGGTATGACGGCGGATATCCGAATGCAAGAAATAAGAAAGTCATTTTCCTGTACGATCAGGAAGATGACTTTTCTGATGTTGTGTGCCTGGAAGCGGAAACTGATCAGAGATTCCGGAAAATCGGGCACCGGGATGTCCTCGGGGCATTGATGCATCTGCAGATCGACCGCCATACATTCGGTGATTTCTGGGTGGAGGAAAACAGGATCTACTTATATACGTCAGAGCAGATGGCACCGTTCCTGATGGATCATCTGACCCGTATAGGACAGCTTTCTGTATCCTTTCACATCTGTGAAAAACATCCGGAACAGACCTTTCACACAAAGCGCCTGGAAATCATCATGGCCAGTGAAAGACTGGATGCGGCAGTGGCGGGAATCACGCACTGCAGCAGGTCGGAAGCGAAGGAAATGATACGCAGGGGACTTGTACAGCTGAATCATTCAGTAGTTGAAGAACCGGATGAATTATGCAATAATAACGTTGTCATTTCTATTCGAAAGGTCGGTCGTTTTCAGTATGTCGGACCGATCAGGAGAACGAGAAACGGCAGGCTTGTTGGAGAGTTTCTGCAATACGTATAGAAGGAGAGAATCATGGCTGGAGAGAAACCGACATTTCGGGTAATGAAAAACGGATATGATCGGTTTGCGGTTGATGATGCGATAGAGCATTACACATCAGAGATCAGCCAGCTGGAGAAAACGATCGAACTGTACAAGGAATCCCTGATCGAAACGACGGAACAGTTTGAAGATCTGAAGGAAGAGTACAATCACGTTATGAATACTCTCGAGGCCAGGACGCAGGCTGCGGACCAGATCGCGAGATTGTCGCTCCGTGAAGCAAATGAGATCATTGAGACCGCGCATCAGAATGCGGATGATATCGTTTCCGAAGCGCTTACGACTGCAAGGCTGCTGATAACGGATTTGGCCAGATTATATGAAAATGCGGACTCCGTGAAAGCGGAAGTCACTCAGAAACTGGAAACGCTTCTGGATGAGATGAACACATTTGAACTTCCCCGCATGCCGGATCTGAAATGGCTTGAGGAAGCAGAAGAAAAAATGCATTGATCAGGACACGCTGCTGTATGAAGATGCTTAGAGACCCTGTGGGTGGTGGAAACAGGGGTGAGACATACAGACAGTATCACCTGTGAGCAACCGTGCCTTTCGCGTTAAGAAAGAAAAGAGGTGTGCCCTGTGGGCAAACTAAGGTGGTACCGCGTATAACAACGTCCTTAGATGAGGACGTTTTATTTTGTTGAAAAGGAGATGGAATCATATGGACTACAAAGAAACACTGAATATGCCGAAAACGGATTTTGAGATGAGAGGAAATCTCGCCAAAAAAGAACCGGGCATTCTGGAAAGATGGGAAAAGGAAAACAGCTATCAGGAGATCCTGAAACGCCATGAGGGACAAAAATCTTTTATCCTGCATGACGGTCCTCCCTACGCAAACGGCAACCTGCATGCCGGCACGGCAATGAACCGTGTGATCAAGGACTTTATCGTCCGTACACATGCCATGAGTGATTTTTACACACCGTTCTTCCCGGGATGGGATACACATGGCCTGCCGATCGAAAATGCGATCCAGAGACTCGGTGTTGACCGTAAGTCCATGAGTCCTGCCGAATTCCGCCAGAAGTGCATGGAATATGCACAGAAGCAGATCGCCCAGCAGATGGCTACCGAAAAACGTCTCGGACAGATCGCGGATTATGAGCATCCGTATATCACATTGCAGAAGGGCTTTGAAGCGAGACAGATCCGTGCTTTTGAGAAGATGGCGCTTGACGGGCTGATCTTCCAGGGACTGAAGCCGATCTACTGGTCTCCGTTCAAGGAAACAGCTGTCGCCGACAGTTAGATCGTATACCGCGATGTCAAGGACGCTACGATCTACCTGGCTTTCCCGG
>CADBPK010000174.1 GCA_902796465.1 uncultured Erysipelotrichaceae bacterium
CCAGACCCCAGCTTTATTTGGTAATCCAAACAAAAACCAGACAATGTCTGGTTTTTGTTTGGCTTTTCGGCTGATCCCCGCCCTGTCTGCTTGCAAGGAGATATTTATAAAGATAAAATTAATTATATATAGATCATATCTGATTCAGATGTGGTCGGAAGGGTTTTAACAGTAATGAATATTCTCTTTCTGGGAGATGTCGTCGCACGGAGCGGACGGCAGGTCGTTAGAGACAGGTTACCTGCTTTAAAAAACAAGTACTCTGTCGATTTTACTATTGTTAACGGAGAAAATGCAGCACACGGCAAAGGAATCACATTAAAAATCTACAATGAATTCATGCGGGCAGGTGTGAATGCAGTAACACTCGGAAATCATGCTTTTGCAAAACACGAAATCATACCGATGTTCGATCAGTGCCCCAATCTGATCAGGCCGATAAATATGGATCACGAACATGGAAACGGGTACATGATTTATCAGATCGGCGCAAAAAAACTTGCAGTGATCAACGTCCTGGGAATGGCTTTCATGACCGGATATGAGGAGGAACCCGTCCCGGCACTGGAGCGTCTGCTTGACCAGATCAGTGCAGATATCATCATCGTTGATTTCCATGCGGAAACAACGGCTGAAAAGAGCATTATCATGCAGCACTTCAAATCCAGAGTTACGGCGGTCATCGGAACACATACGCATGTTCAGACCGCTGACGAATGCATCAGGGACGGCTGTGCCTATATCACGGATGTCGGAATGTGCGGACCGTATGACAGCATTCTCGGCAGGGATACGGAAGAAATACTCAAACGATATATTGCCAAGGAGCAGACCATTTACAAGCCGTCCTCCGCAAAAGCGATCCTTTGCGGATGTCTGATCGAAATCGATGAAACGACAAACAGGGCAGCTGCGATCACGAGGATTCAGATCCGTCCTGATGAGCGTTAAACAAGATGAAAAAAAGAAAACGCCATTGAATGCATGTTGAAGTAAAAAAACAGGAATGATATAATTCAGTATAGTAAAAAGGAGGATATCTATGCCAGTAACAGTTGATAAGGATGTCTGCATCGGTTGCGGAGCTTGTGTAGGAGCATGCCCTGTTGGAGCGCTCTCACTCGATGACGAAGGAAAATCTCAGGTTGATGAAGGTGCTTGCATCGATTGCCTGACATGTGTAGGTACTTGCCCGGTAACTGCAATTTCCGAATAACGGTCATTGAAACGTTCACCAGTCGATAATTGACAAATTAGCAGTGTGCATTGCACTGCTTTTTTACTGGCTTTTTGTTATAATAGTTACTCGAAAAGGAAGAAACAATGGAACGAAATACATTTATTTTACCCGATCAGGATCAGGCAAAACGCAGGACCAGGACCAGGCCGGAGAGCGTCTACGACCTGTTTACCCTGACGGAAAATGCCCGCGGGATCGGCTCAGGCAAATATTACTATCTGCGCACGTACGGATGCCAGGCAAATGTTCGTGACGGCGAAACGATCTCCGGAATGCTGGAAATGATGGGATTTCAGAAATCGGAAAAACCGGAAGAGGCCGATGTGCTTGTATTCAATACATGTGCTGTCCGCAGGGCGGCAGAAGAAAGGGTGCTGGGCGAGATCGGAAGTCTGAAAGGACTGAAGCGGAAACATCCGGAAAAAGTCATCTGCATCTGCGGATGCATGGCCCAGGAAGAAGCCGTGGTGGATGAGATCCTGAAAGGATATCCGCAGGTGGACATCATTTTCGGCACGCATAACATCTATCACTTCCCGGAACTGCTCACAGGCAGGCTTTCCGACGGTGAGCGCAGGGTCGAGGTTTTCTCCGAAGAGGGAAAGGTGATCGAAAACCTGCCGGTGCAGAGATCGCAGACCTGCAAGGGATTTGTCAATATCATGTACGGATGCAACAAATTCTGTACATACTGTATCGTTCCCTATACGAGGGGAAAGGAACGCTCCCGCAGAAAAGAGGATATCATTGCCGAAATACGGGAACTGAAAGCAAAGAATTTCAAGGAAGTTATACTGCTCGGACAGAATGTCAATGCATACGGAAAGGATCTGGGGGAAGAGGATGGCTTTACGGAACTGCTGAAAGCTTCCGCCGAAACGGGAATCGACAGGATCCGTTTCTATACCAGCCATCCCCGTGACTACAGTCCAACGACGATCGATGCAATGAAGGAATATCCGAACATCATGCCTTCGCTGCATCTGCCGGTCCAGTCCGGTTCGGATGAGGTTTTGCGCCGTATGGCAAGGGGATATACCGCTGACAGCTACAAAAAGCTGTATGACGAGATGAAAAGCAAGATTCCGGGCATTACATTCTCCACAGACATCATCGTCGGATTCCCCGGCGAAACAGATGAACAGTTCCGGAAAACGCTGGATCTGGCAGATTACTGCAAATTTGATCTGGCTTACACATTTGTCTATTCCCCGCGTTCCGGAACCCCGGCCGCGAAAATGCCGGATGACACCCCAGCAGAGGTCAAAAAGGAGCGTCTGCAGATCCTGAATGAAAAGATCGGCAGATATGCCAATGCAAACAATCAGCAGTATATGGGCAAAGTGCTGCAGGTCCTGTGCGAAGGGTCATCAAAGAAAAAAGCAGATGTATATTCCGGATACAGCGCAGAAAACAAACTGGTGAATTTCACCGGGCCGGCCGGTCTGAAGGATCAGATCGTAAACGTTGAGATCACGGGCATTCACAGCTATTCACTGGACGGCAAAGTGGTATTGTGATTTCGGAAACAGTTGTTCTATAATACACTTAACAGAGCACCAGAATGAATGGAGGATAATGTCTATGAGCAAAGTACGCATTTTTGCATTGGGCGGCCTTGATGAAGACGGCAAGAACATGTATGTCGTTGAGATCGGGGATGAAATATTTGTCATGGAATGCGGTCTGAAATATCCCGGTGATCAGTTAGGTATTGAAATGATCATTCCTGACTTCACTTATCTGAAACAGCATCAGGACAGGATCAAAGGTATATTTATCACACACGGTCATGATGATGTCATGGCGGCGCTTCCGAGCCTTCTGAAAGAGATGCCGGATGTCCCGATCTATATGGCACCGCTGACAGCGCTGATGTTTGAGAGAAAGATCAAAAAGCTCGGGATGAAGGATGTCCGTATCCACAGGGTCAGAAGAAATTCCATGATCAAGATCGGAAAAACCGAGATCCGGACTTTCGGAACGACCCAGTCGATCGCAGACGGCTTCGGCATTGCGATCCGTACACCGGACGGATATGTTGTCTATACCGGTGAGTTTATCGTTGACTATGACACCCGTACGGATGCTTTCAAATTCGAGATCATAAGCCTTACCGATCTCGGCAATACAGGCGTTCTGGCACTGCTGACGGAATCGGTCGGATCATTCCGTGCCGGACATTCTGCGCCGCAGCACCGCATTACGCCTATGATCGAACAGTATTTCGAGGATTCCCGCGGCAGAATGTTCATCACAGTGTTCAACCAGAACATCTACCGTATCATTGAGATCATCGAACTGGCCAATAAATACAACCGGAAAGTGATGATCTATGATGAAGAACTGCGCAATCTGATGCATGATATGGCCACACTCGGCTACTATCATATTCCGGCAGGTCTGGAGATCCCGGTGACAAGTTTCAGCAATGACATGGAAAACATCCTTGTCATCGTAGCCGGGACAGGCAGTTCCATATTCAAGAAAATACATAAGATCGCCACAAAAGAGGATGACAGGATCGAACTGCGTCCGTCCGATACGATCATCATTGCTTCCCCGGCGGTTCCCGGTACAGAACGGCAGGAAAGCGCGATGGAGGACGATCTTTACAAAGAAGGCGCCCGTGTATGCATGGTCGATGCCAAACGGACTTTTTCCATGCACGCCAGTGTCGAAGATCTGAAGATGATGCTGTACCTGCTCAAACCGAAATACTATATTCCGGTGAAAGGGGAATACCGTCAGCTGATCGCCAATGCCAATATTGCGCTGAATATGGGCTTCCGCGCCGATCATATTATCGTGCTGGACAACGGACAGATCGTCCAGTTCGTTGATGGGAAACTGCAGAAGAACTACGAATTCATCGATGTGGATGATGTGCTGGTAAACGGGAATGAAAACCTGGATGCCAGCGGTATGGTCCTCAGGGACAGGGAGATCCTGTCTACCGAAGGCGCTATCATCGTCGGTGTAGTTATGAATCATACGACGAAAGAGATCATCGGCGGACCGGATGTGCAGAGCCGCGGTGTGATCTATCTGAAAGATGCAGACTATATTCTGAAAGAAATAGGTGTTATTATGGAATCTACGATCAATGAGGCCGTGGCAGCCGGGAAGTACGACAATCTTGCGTGCCGTTCGGAAGCCAGGGAGAAGATCGGCAAATATGTTCTCAGGGAAACCGGAAAGAGACCTATGATCCTGCCGGCGATCATTGAGATCAATACAAAAGACTGATGAGGTTAAAGTGGCTAGAAAAACAAAAGGGCATAAAACAAAAGAACAGAAAAGAAAAGAGAAAAACTATGAAATAACGCAATGGATCACGGTTGTGATCCTTTGTGCGTTATTATTGCTGGCACTGATCAGGGCCGGTGTTGTAGGCACATTTCTTTATAATCTGCAGAGATTCCTGGTCGGCAGCCTGTACTGGCTGATCGTCGGATTCATCATGATCTGGGTACTGATCACGATCCGCATGAATCACACCAACGGCTACGGTCTGAAAAAGAACCCGGCAGCCATCGTACTGGTCCTTGCGGCAATTCTTCTGCTGACCAGTCATCTCGGTACGGATCCCGAACTGAGCGGTATGGATATCCTGTATGACTTCTTCAACCGGTGGAAGACGTTCTTTACCGGGACGCCGGATCATGTCGGCGGAGGAATCATCGGAGCTGTACTCTGTGCGTTTACATCTCTTCTATTCGGAAGAAAGGGAATTCCCATTGTTGTGGCAGTCCTCTTTCTGATCGCGGCACTGCTTATGGTATCTCTCGATGTTTATAAAAAAGCGGCGGCGTCAGTCGTCAGTTTCTTTGCACTCCCTGAGCGTGAGGACGAGGAAGAAGAGGAAGAAGAACCGGAAGTAAAGGAACCGAAGAATTTCTGGAAGATTCTTTCCGAAGTACGGCCGGCCGAAAAGGAAGCAGAGACCGTACATGAGACGGTGAAAAAGGCAGAACAGAGACTCCCGCAAAGGGATGATCATTCCGCGTCCCTGATTAATCTGAATGAAGAGGATCCGGACAAGAAAGTTCTGGAAGTTTATCTTCCCGGCACGGTAATGTCTTCCCCGGGATCAAAATCCATTTTTATCAATGCGGATGATGTAAAAGACAGTCTTTATGAAGAAACGGTCCCGGAAGCCGAGATCACGGAAGAACTGCCTGTTGTTAAAGAGGAAACAAAACCGGCGCCGGATGTGCAGGAAGAAGGCGAAGTGAAACCGCAGCCGAAACAGCAGAGAACGGCACCGGCAAGAAAAGATTTCAAGAATTACCGTGTTCCGAATCCGTTCCGTCTGCTTGAACCGAAACCTGTTTCCCGCAGCGATGACGTAAACCGCATGGCTGCCGTGGAAAAGGGCGAGCTGCTGATCAGGGTGCTGAAGAATTTCGATATCGAAGCACAGCTGGTCGATACCCATATCGGCCCGTCTGTTACCCAGTTTGAAATTAAGCCGGATGCCAATGTAAAGGTTTCCCGCATCATGGCACTGACAGATACGATCAAAATGCAGCTGGCAGTGAAGGATATCCGTATCGAAGC
>CADBPK010000175.1 GCA_902796465.1 uncultured Erysipelotrichaceae bacterium
CCGGGAAAATGCGTGATCAGGGACGGATATGAAAACATGGGATATCTGATCCATCACGCAGATGAAATCGTGGTCATCAGCCGGTTTACATACGGCGGGTTTTCCGGTTTCATCAAAAATGTTTTTGACAGATGCCTGGGCTATGTCCTGCCGCAGTTTGAGGTCGTTTACGGTGAAACACATCATCAGAAACGCTACCCGGAAGATAAACTTTTCACATTTATGTTTTATGGACCCGGACTGACAGAAAACGATAAACAGATCGCCCGGCGATATGTACAGGCTGTATGCGCAAACATCAGAGGCACCGTAAAAGATGTCATCTTCATCGAACGCAGAGGCAGGAAGATCCGTCATCCCCGGAAGAAATGTACAGACGGGAAAACAGTCCTGATCAACGGAAGCGTCCGCTTTCAGAACGGAAATTCCGCTGTACTGGCGAAGGAACTCTCACATCTTCTGAAACAGGAACCTGCAGTCATTCCGCTTGTCAGTTATCTGAACCATATGGAGGATCTGCATCAATTGCTGGAAGAAACAGAAAAAATAGTCTTCTGCATCCCGCTGTACGTTGACGGACTGCCTTCCCAGGTGATCCGGTTTATGGAATATCTGGAAAGAAATTATCGCGGCGGTTCCAGGAAAATCTATGTTCTTGCAAATATGGGGCTCTATGAAAGTTCACAGCTGGTCTCCCTCTTCACTGCCGTCAGGCTGTGGTGTACCAAAATGGGATTTGATTACTGCGGCGGTCTCGGCATCAGCGCCGGCGAACTGATCGGAACGCTGAAAAAAACCGTACCGTCCCGGTTGTTTCCTTCCCGGAAAATCGATCAGGGCATGAAAAAACTGGCACAGGCTGTCAATGCCGGAGAAACAATTGATGATATCTTTGCGGAGCCGTTTGCTTTCCCCCGTTCTCTCTATCTGAAGATCGCGAACGACAACTGGAACGTGACAGCAAAACAAAACGGGATCAAACCGGAAGACCTTTACCGTCAGTTGTAAATCCATCAGTAATCAAAAAAAAGATTCCGGCTCAGGCTGAAATCTTTTTTGGTTGTCTCTGCAGATTATTCCGCGATATCCTTTGCGGCAAGCATGGCACCGTACAGTCCGGCATCATCACCGAATGCGGAAAGTGCCGTCCGGATATCCGGATCTGTCATATATTTCTTTGCTTTGGCAAAGACCTTTTCAATATACCAGGGATTGTTAAGACCGATGGAACCTCCGATCACATAGATATCAGGATCGATAATGTAATAGATATCGGCGATGCCGCGGGCAAGAGCTTCTGATGTTTTTTCGAGTATCTCCGCCGCTTTCGGATCACCCTTGTCATATTCCTGAAACAGATCTTTGGCGAACATCTGCCTGCCGTACGCTTCCGAAGCGATGCGCTCCATGGCAGCACCGCCTGCCGTTTCATTCAGGGAGCCGGGATTGGCACTGCCGTGATGATACGGATCATCATTGACGATCACATTATAGAATTCCGCTGTATTGCAGTGGGCACCGTTGATCAGTTCTCCCTTATAGACAAATGATCCGCCCATACCGGTGGACATGCCGATAAAGATCACAGAATCATACCCCTTTCCGGCACCGATCCTCGCTTCCGCCAGACCTGCCAGATTGCCGTCATTATTCACCGTACATGGTTTTCCTGTTTTTTCCGTAATGTATCGGACAATCTCAAAATTATCCCAGCCGTACAGATTCGGCGGATTCAGGATCTTTCCGGCTTTCAGATCCAGCGGACCGGGAGAGGCGATTCCGTAAGCGCGGATCTCCCATTCCGGTTTCTCCGCATACGCAAGAAGCCTGTCTATATTTTTCTCCCCGCCCAGTGAACGGTCATTGTCTGTTTTAAATACATCCAGAAGGTTTCCGTTTTCATCAAAAATACCGAGTCTCAGCTGTGTGCCGCCGATATCGATGCCCGCATAAGTTTTCATATCTGTTTTCTCCTCAAAATTATGATGCCGTAAGGCATAACAAGAGACGTTCCCTCTTCTTACTGCTATTATACAATCAGCGGGAGGTTTGAACATGACGGAAACAAAAGTAAGATACGGTATTCTTTCAGCCGCAACGATCGTTCCCCGGTTTGCAAAGGGAATGCGTCTGACCTCCAACGGAGAAGTAACAGCCATTGCCGCAAGATCGTTATCAAAAGCAAAAGAGACCGCAAGGGAACTGGATATCCCAAATGTCTATCCGGATTACGCTTCCCTGCTGGAAAGTGATGAAGTTGATGCGGTATATATTCCACTGGTTAACAGTCTGCATTACGAATATGCGGAAAAAGCGCTGAAAGCCGGGAAACACGCGATAGTCGAAAAACCATTTGTGCTCCACGCAGCCGATGCGGAGAAACTGTTTGAGACCGCATCTGAAAAAGGACTTTTCATTACGGAAGCAATCAAGACACCGCATCTGCCCCTGTATCAGAAAATAAAACAGATCGTTGATTCAGAGAAATACGGGAGGATCCGCATGTCTGAATGTATCCACCAGGGTATTGTTTCAGAACGGACTGACGATTTACATGGATCATGCCGTGATCGAAATCCCGGATTACTGGAAAGCCGGTGAGGCAAGGATCATAGCGGAAAACGGCAGCCAACAGCTTCTCAGCTTCCCATGTTCTTATGAATTCCGGTATGAACTGGAGCACTACAACAGCTGCATTCTTTCCAAAGAATGTTTCAGTACGGTAAATACACCGGAAATGACGATGCGCTATATCCGGTTCTGTGAAGATCTATATAACAGTTTTTGATGCAAAAAGAATTCCGGTTAATCGGAATTCTTTTCTTGTTTCTCTGTATTTTCTGAATCCTTTTCTGTTTCTTCAGGAACCGGAGCAGGATCTTCCGGCGTTTCTTGTTTATCAGGAAGATATGAGACTGTGACCTGCGGGAACGGAACATTGATATGATTCCGGTTGAAGATCTGCAGGATCTCACGGTTCAGATAACGGGTGACCCCGATAATATTCAGTTCGTTGCATTTCGCCCAGATCGCAAGAGTAACACCGCTCTGACCGAGTTCGGCAACACCGGCATAGACCGGGCCGTCCAGGATCCTCGCATCTTTTTCTTTCAGGCCGGGCAGCTCACGCCGCAGAACTTCTTCCACATAATCGATATCCTGACCATATTCGATGCTGACACGGCAGAATGCGTAAGACGCTTCCTTGGTCATATTCAGAACGCCCGTAATATCACTGTTGTTGTAGATCTTGATATTGCCGTCAACGCCGAGGATCTTTGTTGTCCGCAGTCCGATATCCATGACGGTTCCGCGGAAGCCTCCGATCGTGACGATATCGCCGACGCGGAATTCCCCTTCAAATACAATGAAGATACCGGCAATGATATCCTTGATAAGGCTCTGTGCGCCAAGACCAATGACAAGTGAGAGGATACCGGCGCTGGCGAGAAGATTCTGCGCATCCATACCGACGAGATAGAGACAGTAGAAGACCGCAAATATTGTACCGCCGTACTTGACGACGGAGAGCAGAAGATGAGCGATCGTTTCCCCTCTTGCACCAAGCAGCGACGATGCCATCTGAACCGGCAGACGGAACAGGATAGCAATAATTGTAACCATGATCAGGACGATCATACATGCGCTCAAAGCAAATACGTTCGCTTCCCTGTCCCAGTTTCTGCTGAGGATGTACTGGATAACAGAGCCTTTTTCAAAGAATCTGTTTACACCGATCACCGAGATCAGCACATAGATGATCATGATTCCAAAGACAATGCTGATCAGAAGAAGCAGTTTCTGTTCAGGACTTTTTTCATTCCACGGGATCCACTTGTTATTCCAGCGGGCAGCCGCCTTTGTCGTTGAGGCCTGCTTGCCGGAAGGCAGGATGATATTGAAGATTGCGGAATCGAGACCTTTTTCCTGCTGTGACTCACTCATCGTCGCATACAGCATCTCTTCCTCTTCCGTTGTCAGTGTAACGGTGCCGGAAAGGAACAGAATCAGGAGCAGGCTTGTAAATGCCGTAATCAGTGAAATGATAAACCGTGACTGGTACATCTCTGATTTCGGAACGGCCGTAGCAATGAAATAACCTTCCACATAGCGGAAACACATGAAATACGTAACGTTGTTTACAGACCGAAATCCATAATAATCAAGACCTGTAAACGCATTGTCCGAAACACCGAGTGACGCTGCAGGCTTCCCAATGGATGCTTCAACCGGTGAATACAGGCATTTATGCTCATCACTGCTGTCAAACAGCAGAATGGATCCATTTGTCAGCATATCGGAAGAGAGTACCTTCCGGATATCCGTCGAAGCCAGTATGCGTGAAGAGATCTCGGAATTCAGACCAATCTGCAGCATGGACCTGTGCCGTGTGATCTCACCTTCTATCTCGGATTCAATGTTTTCATCACTCTGTGCTTCATAATCCTTGTGTGATACGTATATGGTATTGCCGTCCTGATCTTTGGCAGTGTAATACATCATCTTTACGCCGATGTACTGATTCTCAGCGCCGAAATCATCTACCATGGCTTCCTGGATACATGCGTCTTTCCTGCCATCCAGAATATCCAGGAAAACATAGGACTGGTCTTTCTCATTATGACTGACCGCAAAGTACCAGTTCGAAGTGCTGGTTGCGATCGTATGTCCGTTTTCATCGAAAATATAAACGGAATCCAGATCATTTTCTTCACATAACTGTTTCAGATATTCAGATTCAGATATGGATTTCAGCGGATTACCTTCATCATCAAGGATGAAGTACCGGTCGCCCGTTTTGTCATAATCGGTGTAATACCGTTCAGATTTCTCATTCAGCACCGAGGGATCTTCCTCGATCAGATAGGAAAGCAGTCTTGCCTTGGACAGAAAGCGATTGTCATAGTAATTCCTGATCAGTTCCCTGTTCCGGTTGCTTTCCTCATATCGCGCAGTTACCTCATTCAGGGCAAGGTCAGAATTTTCAATGCTTTCGGATATTTCAAGCAGAGTCTGGGTATAGAAGGAAATGCCGTAGATGAGCAGCACACCTGCAATCATCAGCGGAAATACTTTTTTAAAGATCGAGATATCAAAATAAACAGGACTTCCCTTGCGTTTTCCGATTACCTTTCTTTCTGTCTGTACAGCGTGGCGGACAAAATCATTCCGGACGATGATCGCGTATGCCAGGCACAGCAGCATCACCAGGATAAACCCGGTTATAGACCAGAACAGCACGTATTTGTCATTGTAATAAATATCTTCTGTTTCAGCAACGGCACAGATGACCGTGCTGTTCCCGAACTTCCGTGAAACGCAGTAATAATTCACGCCCCCGATCGTCTGCCGGCCGGCATATCCGTCTTCCAGGGCTTCTTCCGTCAATCCTGCATCAATGGCATTTGTCCCTTCCAGTTCTTCTCTTGTCTCCGGATAATACAGGAAAGAATAATCTCTGGAATCTACCGCAAACATAAAACCGTTGTTATTTACAGCGGCGCTGCTGAGGACGGCCGAAAGATCACGCAGCGAAGCCAGCTGGACATCCAGGACTTCCGCTTTCGCGCCGAGTACGATCACAAATTCTTTCTTTTTGAAAGAAGTCCGGACAGAATAGAAATAATAATCTCCGTATTCCGTAGTTTCCCTTGCCGGGGAGACTGTCCCCTCTTTATTTCTTGTGCCGGGAATCAGGTGATCGACTCCGCGGTCACTGAGCAGCCCGGATGTACGCAGATTCGTGCCGGTCAGTTCGGTATTGGGAGAGATGAGAACGGTGCCTTCCTCATCCATAACAAACAGGTAATCGACGCGGGAGCGTTCCACCATATCCGCAAACACGGAGGCACGTGCATTGTCATCAGCATCGGCCAGAGAATCGTATAAGCCGCTTTCCAGCAGTTCCTGCAGATCATCCAGCATGTCTTGGTTGGAATCATGGAAAATATCGGTCAGTTCTCCGGCATCATCCTGGTTCTGGGTAAGAATTTCAATCGTCTCATTCAGGGCTGTTTCGTTGCTGCGCTGCTGTTTCTGCAGTGCTGCAGAATGCTGCATCTGGCGCAGGAAAAATGATATCAGCAATGCACCGAATATGATCAGACAGACGTTGAAGACTACCTTTGTGAAAAAATATCTGTTTGCTTTATTCCGGATTTCACGTTGATCGGTCATAGGCGTTCCTCCCCTTCAGCAAAAAAAGCATAATTAGTATTTTAATTATTATAACAGGTGCATTGAG
>CADBPK010000176.1 GCA_902796465.1 uncultured Erysipelotrichaceae bacterium
TGCACCAGTGGTGGAATCGGCAGACACGTACGCTTGAGGGGCGTATGGGGAGACCCGTGCAAGTTCAAGTCTTGTCTGGTGCACCATAAGAAAATGAGATCTCGGACTTCTGAATAAGAAGAGTGGGATCTCATTTTTATTTAATTGCATATCTTATTCCCTGTAGAAAAAAAAGAACTCTGCTGAGTTCAGTAATTTAAAATATTTTTATTTGTCATTTTCCGGTTTTCTTGATTCATAAATTTCAAGATAATAATCTTTTTCTCCTATACCAATAGTTGTCCAATAATCCGTTTCATCATTTGCCCCGTCTTTCCAGATTCCTACACTGGTTTCGACAAAGCCATAGCTTTCTTCACTTTCAGCATCAATTCTGCCATTATTGTGTTCTTCCAGAATTTTATATAATTCGTCCATTTTTATTTCAAATGCAGATACTCCATATATGATTGGCTTTATTTCTCCCTCATAACCACCGTTAAATTCTATAAATCTGATATTCGAATCATTATCGCAGTTAAACATCAATTCACTGTTAAAATAATAATAGCTTTTACCATCACCATTCCAGTTTTTATATGCAGCATCCGGTTCTCCTAGTAATTGAATGAATTGTTTTTTACTTTTTCCCAGATAAATATTTGTATCATTAATCATCAATTTATCTAATGGAAACAACTCGAATTTAAAGGTTTTTACATTATTCTTCATAACTGTTTTCTCACTCATTTATCAGAAATATCATAGCATATTTGACTGATTTCCTTTTTTATACATCCCATAACCTCTGGTTATCATCCTGTTTTTATAAGACAGATCTGACTTAAGGGACAGCTTTATTCTGTATCATTTTTGTGTCCCGCGAAATATGTATCTGCTGTTCCGGGGCGAATATAATTTATGTATTCGTTTATTTATCAGGCTGCGGAATTTGCGTTATGAAAAATACAGTTCAGTATACCCGATGTTCATCAATTGCTGTGAAGTGCGAAAGAAACCGGCAGAAACACAAGATAATGAACACGCATAAAACAGGTATGAACTATTGGAAAATACGCATAAAAGGCGTATATTCTTATTGAGGAGGTTGGATGAAGCAAAAGGAACTGGTAAGGAAGCTTCTGAAAGCCGGTTTCAGGTTCTACGATCACGGATCAAATCATGACAGATACATCAAAGGAGATGTGATCGAACAGATTCCAAGGCATAAAGAAATAAACGAAAGACTTGCCAGGGACATCCTAAAAAGAAACGGAATCATATGATATTGTATCTTCTGATCAAACATCCGAAAAAACATGAAAAATATATATCCAGCAATTATTAAACACGACGGCGAATACTATCTCGCTTATATCCCTGACATCGACCGTATGACTGAAGGTTTTTCTTTCTATGATGCAATGATCATGGCCAGGGATCTTCTGGGAACTTATTCACTGGATCTTCCGGTTCCGGATCCTTCAACTCCGGAGCAGGCATTAGAGATCACAAAATCAAAGAAAGATACGGACGATTTCGTGCTGTCTGACGGGACATTGGTTTTCATTGATATTGATTTTGATAAATACAAAAGAAAATTTGATAACCGAAAAGTAAAAAAGAACTGCACGATCCCATCCTGGCTGAATGAAAAAGCTGAAGCAGCCGGAATCAATTTTTCCCGCGTTTTACAGGAAGCGCTGATCAATAAACTGGAAGAATAAAACGATTCACCTTAATACTTCAGACAGAAATCGTGATGATTCAGAACACAAAAAGAGCATACTGCCGGAACACTCTCTTCAGGTATTTCAGGCCAGGTATGCTCTTTTTTATCACCAGTATTTCATTCTTCTGTCATGATCATGTTTTCCGGATCATCATGCAGTATCAGGGCCATCACAAAACGGAGAATATCTTCTGCCGAATTGAATTCCCTGCCGGTAATTTCATTCAGCCACGCTGTCGTAAACAGCCATTGTCTGATTGCTTCCTGCTCCTCTTCCTCTGTCAGATCCGCTTCGATCGTATCGACCAGCTTGATATATCCATCCATTCAGAAGCCCCTTTCCTGACTGTATGATAACCCTTTTCTCCCAGGAAAATATATAGGTTCGCAAAAAGATTCTCTGTTATTCTTTATATACAACACAGTGATATGATATCAGTGCGGAGGAATATTATATGCCGAAGGAAATGACACTGAACAGCAGGATAAAAGATATTTACGAAACAGCCATCGGACATGATCTGCTGCATCTGATCCTGATGTCTTACGGGAAAAAGGCAGATATGCTGAAGAATCCCCTCATCGGGAATATGAAGCTGAAGACTCTGCAGACACTTACCGGTCCTTTTCTCAGACAGGATTTCTGGTCAACCTTCCTGGAACTGGTAAACAGTGAAAAAGATATCCTCACGCCTTCATCGAAACCAATCACAAAAGCCTGGTGGAAGGAAGCGGTGTTTTATCAGATCTATCCCCGTTCCTTCTGTGACAGCAACAATGACGGCATCGGCGATATTCCGGGCATCATTTCAAAACTGGATTATCTGAAAGATCTAGGTGTGGATGCCATATGGCTTTCACCTGTCTATGATTCGCCCAATGAAGACAACGGATATGATATCCGTGATTATCATAAGATCCTCAAGGAATTCGGGACCATGGAAGACTTCGACAGACTCCTGGAAGAAATCCATAAACGGGACATGAAGCTGATCATGGACCTGGTCGTCAACCATACAAGCGATGAGCACTGGTGGTTTCAGGAAGCCCTCGCCGACCTGGAATCCCCTTACCGTGACTACTACTTCCTGTTTGATGATGACAAAGTGCCGAACAACTGGGCTTCCATATTTGCGGGAAGCTGCTGGAAACATTTTGAAAAAGAACATCTGTACGGACTGCATCTGTTTTCCGGCAA
>CADBPK010000177.1 GCA_902796465.1 uncultured Erysipelotrichaceae bacterium
CGGATCTCATCTCTGCCCAGAAGGTCTTCAAGCTCAACATCCTTTAACTTGGAAACAGAAACATGTCCGCTGTACAGTTGATACAGCTCAGGCACCATCTGCAGCTTCGCACCGGTATCCTTGCATATATTAAGGATCTCAGCCCTGTCCTTCGGATCAATATTCGTGATCGCAAAGATAATCCTTTCGATCTGCAGGTTCTGAACAAGTTCAGGGATCATTTCCCTGCCGCCGAATACACAGATCCCGTCCAGATATCTTCCCCATTTGATCGTTGCGTCATCCACGATGCCGCAGATCTTGTATTCCCTGTGGGCTCCCATATTGATATCGGTAATGATCTCACGGGCTGCCTGTCCTGCTCCGATGATCAGTACATTTTCCTGGATCACTTCTGCTTTTGTCCGCTTACGGTCAATAAATCCGATAATACGGTAACCGAAACGAAGGATAAAACAGAACATCAAAGCGAGCAGATAGGTAATAAACAAGGAACTGATCGGAAGTCTTGCACTTGGTATCAGCATGGTCAGCAGATACACAACACCGAGTATTACATATGCGATTGCGATGCGGTAAGCTTCCGTTATGCTGGCAAACCGCCACAGACTTTTATACAGCCTCGTAAAGTAATAGACGATATATGTACTGATAATAATGATCGGAATAAAACGATATAAAGCATTGACATAGTAGATCGGAACAGAGCGCAGTGAAAAATCGTACCTGGTCCATACGCCGATAAATGTGGCAAAGACAATACTGATCCCATCAAGGAATTCCAGTAACAGAATACGTGTTTTATATTTTTTTCTATCTGTTTCCTGTTCGATATAACTCATTCCGATCCTTTCACTATTCGTTCTGAAGTTTTTCTACCAATTCAAGAATAGCACCTGCGGAATTGAAATTCTCCGGGAGAAGGTCATTGACATTGATTTCAATATCATAATGATCATTTAATTCACCGACAATGGAGATGATATCAAAAGAATCAAGAATTTCATCGTCAATCAAAGTCGTGGCTGTTTCAAAATCCACATCAGGTCTGATTTCTTCCAATATTTCAAGCAGTTCTTTCATAGATTGTTTTCCGCGAATCCACATAATACGCAAGTGGTCCGCTTTCCCCTTTCCACAGTTTATATTGTATATTGTTTTTTCCGTATACAATCCTTTTTTTTATACCTATTCCAGAATATCTTTCTTCAGTTTTGCCCTGTCAATTTTTCCGTGCGAATTCATAGGCATTGCGTCATATCTGATATACTTGTTCGGCCACATGTATTTCGGCATTTTTTTGCCGAGTTCACGGACGATATCTTTTCTCTTATCTTCTTCCGCCTGATAAATACATATGATTTTTTCTTTCTGTTTGTCATACAGGCAGCAGGACATACCCAGGAAATCCATGGCATTCAATGCTGTTTCAATTTCGCCGAGTTCGATCCTGTGTCCCATATGTTTTATCTGGGAATCGCTTCTGTTTGCAAAGAAGATCTCGTTATTTTCACCATAATAGCCAAGGTCTCCTGTGCGGTATAATACATTCCTGTAACCGCTGATCTCCGGATGCAGGATAAAGCTCTCATTTGTTTTTTCCGGATTGTTGTAGTATCCAAGTGCCAGGCCGGAACCTTCCACAGCGATTTCCCCGATTTCATTCTTTTTTCTGATAATGCCAAGATCTTTATTCAGCAGATAAACCCGTGTGTTTGCGAAGGATTTTCCGATCGGCAGAGACTCATTGATATCGTATTTTTTGTCAATGACTGCATATGTACAGTTACAGGTGATTTCAGTCGGTCCGTACAAGTTGACAAAAACTGTATCTTGAAAATGATCCATCCAGTAATTCAGTGATTTAACCGGCATGACTTCACCGGAAAACATGACATATTTAAGCTTTGGATATGCTTCTTTTTCGGTCGTATCAAGTACCTTGAAATCAGAAACAATACGGACTGCGGAAACTGCCCAGATGATCGTATTGACTCCCTTTTCAGAGAGGAAAGTGATCAGTTCTTTGGGCATTACAAACATTTTCTTAGGAATGACCTGAACCGTTCCGCCGCAGTAAAGAGCGTTGTAAATATCCTTTACGGAAACATCGAAATCGAATGGTGCCTGATTGCCGAATACTGAATCGGACGGAAACGAGAACGCTTCATCAAAAGCATTCAGAAGATCAATTACACCCCTGTGACTGATTAGCACGCCTTTCGGAATACCGGTAGATCCGGAGGTGAAAATGGCATAAAGAGGATCCGTATCGATGATCTCTTTCATCCGCTCACGTACTTCTTCATCATTATCAAATTCCGATGCGAGAATGTCCTCAAATAATATGGCATTTTCAAACTGACATTTTTCTCCGGCTGCGTTGATCACCGCCAGGGGCTTCAGTTCATTGAGGATGGTGCTGATTCTTTCGGAAGGCAGCGACGGATCTACAGGAACGTAAAAATTCCCGGTTGCGGCTATACCGAGAAAAGCTTCGATACACTGGATATTTCTGTCGATCAGAACCGCAATCGGACTCTGGATCCTGTTTTTCGCAGCAGATTTCAGAAGATAGCCGGCGATCTTCCTTACGTCAGCTTCATATTCTTTATATGTTTTGGCGGACTGATCATCCGCTAATGCTTTTTTATCCGGAAATTGTTCTGCATTTCTTTCCAGAAAATCCAAAACACTGTGAATCATAAACATCCTCCTTTAGAATTGCTGATACATGAAGTCAGATACCGTATATCCCGGACCATAGACTGCAAAGATCAGCAGGAACAGAACAGCGAAATAATAGAAAGCCCAGCGGACGACAGTTTTCTGCCGTGAAATTACATCGCGTACGAGAATACCTCTTTCATTCGCAATATCCACCGCTGCCCCGACACAGATCATCGCAAAGACAAACAGTATTTTCTGCATCCCAAGGTCACCCAGTGAGAATACCATTCCATTGAATAATACTTTTGGATTAAAAACCGTAAATGTTGAACGGAACATCCGCAATGCCGTCCTCGTATCTGCTGCACAGTCGAAATACCGGCCAAAAGTAATCAGACATGTTGTCCTGGCCATCATAAACACTTTCCAGAAACTGTTTGTCTCACTGATATGCGTAACTTCGTGAAATCTCTTGTAATGTTTTTCAAATAATGTATTGGAAGATACCAGGATTGCCTGATATGTGCCGTAAAAAACATATCGCCAGCTGGCCCCGTGCCAGATACCGACAAGCCAGAACGTGATGAAGGAAGCCAGGAAGGATGGAAGAACTTTTCCGTAGTAACTCCCAAATTTTTCTTTGGCGCTTTTCTTCATCCGCGCAAAAGGTTTGGATAAAGCGATGGGATAAAAGACATAGTCTTTCATCCAGTTGCCGAGTGACATATGCCATCTTCTCCAGAATTCAGCGACACTCGTTGCCATAAAGGGCTGTCTGAAGTTTTCATCCATATGGATGCCGAGCATTTCCGAAACACCTAGGACGATATCAATACCGCCGGAGAAATCGTTATACATCTGAATACCATACAGCAGAACGCCAATAAAGACGCTCCATCCGACAAACTGACCCGTCCCGAAATTATCCAGTACATCATGGACCATGAAAGCAAGATTTTCAGCGATGATCATTTTTTTGAAGAAGCCCCAAAGCATGCGTAATCCGCCCTTCCGGAATTCTTCTTCATTCAGATCATGTTCTGCATACAGCTGATGCGCCAGCTGATCATAACGGCCGATCGGACCCTGGATAATCTGAGGGAAATATGTTGTATATAAGGCAAATTTAAAAATATTCGTATCGGCTGCGTATTTTCCGCGATAGACATCGATTATATATCCCATTGTCTGAAATGTATAAAACGAGATGCCGAGAGGAAGCAGAAATTTTGCCTGCGGTATCAGATCATTTCCGGCAAATAACCTGACTATGGAATTGATATTACCCGTTATAAAGTTTCCGTATTTCAATACACCCAGGATACCGAAATTCAGAAAAAGAACATATTTCAGATACTTTTTCTTTTCTTTCACAGATGAGGTTTTCAGTGCTGCTTTTTCATCTTTTGAAAGCGGATGCTCTTTATCTTTAATTCTTGTTTTGTAGTCCTGGTTGAGGGAGTCGATTTTCCTGGCGCCGAAAAAAGTCGATACTACGGTCGCAACAATAAAAATTCCCGCTTTTACACTGCCGCAGATGAAGTAAAATGCAATGCTGAAAAACAGCAAAACGATCCATTGGTATTTTTTTGGCAAAAGATAATAGAATACCAGCAATGCAATCAGGAACAATAAGAATTTTAAAGAGAATAAAGCCATTCACATCTCCTTGAGATAAGATTAAACGTAGGTATTTTAGCATACTTCAAATGAATTTAACAGGATGGAAACAGGTATCCTTCGAGGAATCCGGTTATTCATCCGGAAGGTTTACCTTCCTTTCTTTTTTTCTGATCCGATTTTTGCGTAGATTCTTTATATAGAAATCTATATTCTCATTTTTTCATTTCGAAGTACAATTTCTTTGTTGACGGAAAAAAGACACTATGATATATTTATTAAGCATTCTCGGAAATGCATGGAGGTTTAGCTCAGTTGGGAGAGCATCTGCCTTACAAGCAGAGGGTCGGCGGTTCGAGCCCGTCAACCTCCACCATGTTATATGCCGACTTAGCTCAATTGGCAGAGCAACTGATTTGTAATCAGTAGGTTGTAGGTTCGATTCCTATAGTCGGCACCATGTGGAGACGTAGCGAAGTGGCTAAACGCGGCAGACTGTAAATCTGCTCCCTC
>CADBPK010000178.1 GCA_902796465.1 uncultured Erysipelotrichaceae bacterium
AGAGAGGAACGGGAGATCCGTGCCTATGCGTTTCTGGACAGGCTCGGCATCGAGTATGACCGGACGGACCATCCGGATATGCCGGCTTCGAGCATGGAGGTCTGTGCCGAAGTGGACAGCATACTCGGTGTCCGCATCTGCAAGAACCTTTTCCTGTGCAACCGGCAGAAAACGGATTTTTACCTGCTGGTCATGCCGGGAGACAAACCTTTCAAAACAAGGGAATTATCGAAACAGGTAAACTCCAGCAGGCTTTCCTTCGCAGATGAAGAGTACATGGTGCGCTTTCTGGATGTATATCCGGGAAGCGCCACGATCCTTGGACTGATCAATGATAAGGAGCACAGAGTCAGGCTCGTGATCGATGAGGATGTCTTCAAAGAGGAGATGTTCGGCTGTCACCCCTGTGTCAATACAAGTTCCGTTCGTTTCTGCACAAAGGAACTGACGGAAAAGATCCTGCCGGCCCTGGGTATCACGCCGGCAATCGTCAGACTGACGGGAGAATAAAAGATTCCTGTTTATTGGGTGCAGCTTTAGGGATGAATAACCCTGATAAATTCGGCGCAGTCGTGAAAGCGGCTGCGCCTTTTCCTTTTTTTTTGCTCCAAGGCGGTTTCAATATTCATGATTCTCATCATGCAGTAGAGACGTTCCCGGCTCCTGTAAGAAGAACAAGGCAACAACTTTTTAATGTTAGAGACTCAGGCTTGATCTGAGTACTGCTTCGAAGTTTAGGAACAATTCTTTCTCCGGAAGCAAAAACACATTCTCACCTGTTTACATTTCTTAAAAAAGATGTATAAAGTAAACAGAAGGAGGCGAAATCATGTTTAGCAAAAATTTGAAGTTTTACCGGCTTCGTAAACATATGAGCAAGAAGGAACTTGCTGAAAGAGCTAATGTGACTTCTATGGCAATCACGAATTATGAAAAGGGTGACAGAAAACCGAACATGGAAATTCTTCGGTCGCTGGCTTCTGCCTTGGAAGTTCGCGTTTCTGATTTCCTGGCTGTTCGAAATGAGAATATTGTTTTTATGCATGGTGAGTTTCGGAAGAATTCCTCTCTTTCAAATACTCAGCAGGAATATATACGCGAGTGTGTTGAGGAATATTTCAGCCGGTTCATGACCGCTGTAGAAGTACTCGGCGGCGATGTGCTTCCTGATGCTCCGGTTTGCCATATGATCCCGCTTTCGCAAGATCCGGAAATAAACGCCTGTGCACTTAGAGAACATCTCGGTTTTGCTCAGGATGGTCCTATAGAGGATCTGATTGGCAAACTGGAAAATAAAGGTATTCTCATATATGAATGCAGCATTGAAAATGATCAGTTTTCAGGAATGAATGGTTTTGTAAACAGTCGGCCGTTCATTGTTCTGAATCCTCAAATGTCTCCTGAACGGAATCGTTCGACGATTGTTCATGAGCTTGCACATCTGATGTTCGTATGGCCGGAAAGTATGGATGACAAGGAAATCGAGAAAATGGCGACTGCTATTGGGGGGGCATTCCTGTTTCCGGAATCCGATGCTAAACGCGAACTTGGAATCCGCAGATCTGCAATTACCAGAGATATGGTTCTTGTAGCTGTTGAATATGGCATCTCTATGATGCTGTTGACGAAAAGAGCGGAGTTAAACCATATTATTACTGCTTCGGCAGCAAAAGATTTCTATATCAAAGCCTCGAAAGCAGGTTGGAGGACTAACGAACCGTCACGAATTGAAAAGGAAAAACCTGTGCTGTTTGAGCAGCTGGTTTATCGCGCTGTGAATGAAAAAGAAATTAGTGTTCAGCGGGGTGCAGAATTACTTAAAATTCCTTATAATAACGTCCTTTCCATGCTTTGCTATAACGAGGTGTAGCATATGCAGTTTATCAGCAGTGATACAAATTTTTGAATAGATTTTGTAACAATCAAAAAAACGGAAGTACCTTTTCGGTTACCCTATACATACATAATGAGCCACGATGCTGTTGACGAAGAATTGCTTTTTCCTCCAGGTCTTGGGCAGGAGTTGATTTCGTATGGACTTGTTCCTGTTGAAATAAGCATCGAAGAATTCTTCCTCGCTGAGCAATATGGGTATACCTATAAGAAGCTTACGATCCATGATCGCGTTGCATTGGCGATTGCAAAAAACAGACAGATTACACTTCTGACAGGAGACAGGGCTCTTAGAAAAGCAGCACAATGTGAAGGGGTGCATTTCATAGGGACGCTGGGTATATTGGATCAATTGTGGAATCAGCAGCGGATAACCGTTGACGAGTTAAAAATCTGCCTCCAAAGACTTCTGGATAATAATGGCGGAGCGGTGCGTTTACCGGAATCAGAAATCCTTTCACGGCTTGAACAACTAAGGGAAGCAGAAGGAAAGGAGTAGTAAATCGGCTGCACAAGAGGAATTCTGCTCTTGCGCGGCCGTTTTCTGTTATCTCCCCGAAGAACATCAGTTCAAATTTGCTTCATTTTCGAAAGTCCTGATTTGGACTATCTTTATACCGCTTCATTTCCTTTGAGAGCATGGAACTGTTACGGATAAGCTGAAGACTGTTATGATGAGAGTATAAGGGAAAGGAATCATCGGTTATGCGGACGAATGCGGTTTTACAGGATACGGTATCGGAACGGGAGCGCAGAAATCAGGCGCTTGCCTTTGAACTGGCAGCGGAAAGCATCGTACTGCTGGAAAATGACGGGGCACTGCCTTTACAGCCATGTACAGCAGCGCTGTTCGGCGCGGGTGCAGCGTATACCATCCAGGGAGGCAGCGGCAGCGGTGAGGTCAATGTCCGGCACGCTGTAAATGTACTGGAAGGACTGGAGAACGCCGGCTTCACGGTCACGACCAAAGACTGGATCACGAAATATGACAGATTGTGGAAAGAAGGAAAAGAAGCGTATATCCGGGCATTCCGGAAAAAGCTCCTTCGTTTCAATGTGGATCTAACGACTGAACTGATGACTGCCGAATACAGGTATCCTTCAGGTGGCCTGATCACAGAAGAAGAGATCTATAACAGCGATACCGATACCTGTATCTATGTCGTTTCCCGGCAGTCCGGGGAAGGCTATGACCGGAAAGATGAGGCGGGAAGTTTCCGCATGACGGATACGGAAATTGAAAACATCCGGATCTGCGCAGATGCATATGCCAGGTTCATCCTGGTACTGAATGCCGGCGCAGTGCTGGATCTTTCCCCGCTGGCGGAGATCTCCGGCATAAATGCGCTCGTTTACATGAACCAGCTCGGGATGGAAGGTGGCAATGCACTGGCAGCGGTATTGACCGGAAGCCGTGTTCCCTACGGGAAACTGGCTGTCACCTGGGCACGCAGATATGCGGATTATCCGTTTACAGATACATTCGGCCACAGGGAACACACCCGTTATAAAGAAGGCATTTATGTGGGATACCGGTGGTTTGACAGTTTCCTGAAAAAACCGCTCTATCCGTTTGGTTACGGTCTTGGTTATACGCAGTTCAAATTGGAAACAACAGATGTTTCAGCAGAAAAAGATATGGTCCGGGTGTCGGTGAATGTGACAAACACCGGTGAAACATATAAAGGAAAAGAAGTTGTCCAGGTCTATGTCAGCTGTCCGCAGGACGGTGAGGCAAAGGAATACCAGCGTCTTGCGGCTTTTGCGAAAACAAAAGAACTGGCACCGGGAGAGTCGGAGGAGCTGGTTCTCTGTTTCCCGCTGTCCGGACTGTCCTCTTACAGCGAAGAAAAAGCGGAGACTTACCTGGAGGCAGGTGCGTATATCGTACGGGTCGGAACATCGTCAAAAGAGACAACTCCGGCGGCGAAACTGGTATCGGCAAAGCGTATCGTGCTGAGCCGTCACCGGAATCTCTGCGTCCGGAAACACCGGTATGTGAACTGCATAAAAACAAGGTCACACCGGAAAACATACCGGATACGATACCGGTTATTCCGGTCGATCCGGATATTGAAACGATGATCTATACCTATACACCGCGGAAGGACAGGATCCCTGCCCGCACGGAACAGGTACTTTACAGCCTGTCTGTGCAGGAAATGCTGAGATTCTGCGCTGGTACGGGTCTTTTCGGGCAGAATAAGGGGTTCTGTGTGCCCGGGGCAGTGGGACATACGTCTGCCGCGTTTCTGGACCGGGGCATCCCCAACCGGGAACTCTGCGACGGACCTGCAGGTCTGCGGATCCAGCGCCGTTCCACGATAAATAAAAAAGGCCGGATCAAAGCAGTTGACCAGGCGATCTCTTTATATGAATTCCTGCCGGAGCGTCTCACCGGGATGCTTCTGGGGAATCCGGAAAAGGAAACGGTGCTGTATCAGTTCGTGACAGGTTTTCCTGTGGCTGCGGCGATTGCCCAGAGCTGGAACACTGCACTGGCTGAAGAGATGGGCAGGGCGCTCAGTGAGGAAATGACGGAATACGGGGTCACATGGTGGCTGGCACCGGCACTGAATATCGTGCGGAACCCGCTCTGCGGACGTAATTTTGAGTATTACAGTGAAGACCCGCTTCTCTCCGGAAAGTTCGCAGCAGCCGTGACGAGAGGCATGCAGGAGAAACCGGGATGTTTTGTGACGATCAAACATTTTGCGGCGAACAACCAGGAGGAAAACCGGATGTACAACTCTTCAGATGTTGATGAGAGAACACTCCGGGAAATCTATCTGAAAGGTTTTGAGATCGCTGTGCGGGAAGGAGAACCGAAGGCGGTCATGTCTGCCTACAACAAGATCAATGATGTATACTGCGCAAATAACAGGGAATTATGTACGGATATTCTGAGAAGTGAATGGGGGTTTGAGGGACTCGTGATGACGGACTGGCTTTCCACAGGGAAAGACCGGGCGGATGAGGCGGAATGCCTGAATGCCGGCGTCGATCTCATCATGCCGGGCGGGATCATGGCAGTGAGTGCCCTGCGGAACGCTTACCGGAAAGGGCAGCTCCGCAAGGAGACGGTCTGCCGGAGCTGCGCCAGGGTGCTGGAACAGATCCTCGCGGAATAACGCAAAAAAAGAAAACTCCCGACGGGAAAGGTATCGGAAGCGTTCTCCAGAAATTGAAGACTGCCCGGAAGGTTCCAGACTAATCTGGCGTCAGAGGGGGACTCTAGTGCCAATGAAAAATAGGACAATCTTCGCTATTACAAATATACTGTACACCTGTTCATAAAATATTACAGGTCCGAAAACGAAAAAACGTTCTTAGATGGAACGTTTTTTAAAATTCGTTCCACCGTGTATACAGAGATCTAATGTTCTGCTGAGAAATACGGCAATATGCTATAATATACAGGCTTATGGCAGAGAAATATTCACCGATGATGCAGCATTATCTGAGCATTAAAGAACAATACCCCGATGTTCTTCTTTTTTATCGTGTCGGGGATTTTTATGAGATGTTCATGCAGGATGCAGAACTGGCCAGCCGGGAGCTTGACCTGGTCCTGACGGGAAAGAGCGCGGGGCTGAAAGACCGGGTGCCGATGTGCGGCGTACCGCACCACGCTGCCTCCGGGTATATCCAGAGACTGGTCCAGAGAGGCTACAAGGTAGCCATCGTGGAACAGGTCCAGGATCCGAAGGAAGCCAAAGGCCTGGTGGAAAGGGATGTCATCCGCATCGTAACGCCGGGTACGGTCATGGACGAGATCTCGGATGAGAAGAGCAGTGTCTATATCGCCTCCATTACGGATTACGGGTATGGATATGCCCTGGCTGCCGCGGAAATGAGCACCGGTGAAAACTATATCGAAGACCTGCCGCACAGGGACCAGCTGCTGGTACAGACGATCCTCAAGGACAATATCCGGGAAGTCGTTGTAAAGAAGGGCTTCCGGGAAAAGATCGTGCGCATGCTGAGGGAGTTCCAGGTCGTGATCTCCTACTGCGATGAGGAGCGGATCAAGGAAGAGTATCTGCCTCTTATTTCCGGTGTGGAAAAAGATACATGGCTTTCTGCTTACGGACGTATGCTGAACTATCTGGAAGCGACGCAGAAGCATGTGCTTTCACATCTGCAGGCAGTCCGTATAGAAACAGAAGAAGATTATATGTATATGGATTACTCCACGATGGAGAATCTGGAACTGATCACACCGCTTCACAGCAATACCAAGACAGATACATTGTGGACATTCCTGGACCAGTGCCGGAGTGCCATGGGTTCCAGGGAGCTGAAGAAGTGGATCGAAAAGCCGCTGCTGAAACAGGAGGCGATCCTGCGGCGGTATGCCCGTACGGAATGGCTGATGAAGCATTTCATGGTCAGGGAAAAACTGCGCCGTTCCCTGGGGAATATCTATGACCTGCAGAGGCTGATCGCGCGCTGTGCCATGAATACGGCCAACCCGCATGACTGTGTGCGTCTGGCCAAGACCCTGAAGGAAGTGCCGGGCATCCTGGATCTGATCCATGCGGAACCGTTTGCGGAATATGCGGATACCGATCCTTTGACCGGTCTGTTTGAGGTACTGGACAAGGCGGTGAAGGAAGACGCCCCGGTGCAGATCGCGGACGGCGGCGTCTTTAAGGACGGCTATCACGCCGGGCTGGATGAGGCAAGAAAGATCCAGCGTTCCGGCCGGACGTTTATCGCGGAAATGGAAGCCCGGGAAAGGGAAAAGACCGGCATCAAAACACTGAAGATCGGATACAACAAGGTATTCGGATACTATATTGAGATCTCCAAGGCGGCGGCCCGGGAGATCAAAGACGAATGGGGCTATGTGCGCCGGCAGACACTGACCAACAATGAGCGTTTTATCTCGGCAGAGCTGAAGGAAAAGGAAGACGCGATCCTGCATGCGGAAGAGAACGCTGTCAGGATTGAAAAGCAGCTGTTCGCCGAACTGCTGGATGAGATCCGCACATGCCTGCCGAAACTGCAGAAGCTGAGCCGCATCCTGGCCGAGATCGACTGCTATGCGGCGCTGGCGGAAGTATCTGCGAAGAACGGCTATGTGCGTCCGGAGTTTACGGAAGACGAACTGGAGATCAAGGCCGGGAAACATCCGATCCTGGATGTCATGATGAAAGATCCAAAATATGTTGCCAATGACATATATATGAATAAGGATAAGCAGATCCTCCTGATCACCGGTCCGAACATGGGCGGCAAGTCCACCTATATGCGCCAGGCCGCGCTGATCGTGATCATGGCGCAGATCGGCTGTTTCGTGCCGGCGCGGAAATGCCGCATGCCGGTATTTGACAAGATCTTTACCCGGATCGGCGCCAGTGATGACATCCTGTCCGGACAGTCCACATTCATGGTGGAAATGAATGAAGCCAACCGTGCCCTGCAGGAGGCGACTTCCCGCTCCCTGATCCTGTTTGACGAGATCGGCAGGGGCACATCGACCTATGACGGCATGGCGCTGGCACAGGCCATGGTGGAATACATCGCTGCCTGCATCCATGCCAAGACCATGTTCTCCACACATTATCATGAACTGACGACGATCTCGGACAGCGTGCCGGTGATCCGCAATGTGCATGTGGTGGTAAAGGAAGACAACGAGAAGGTCATATTCCTGTACAAGGTCAAGGATGGTCCGGCCGGGCATTCCTACGGCATCAATGTCGCAAGGCTTGCCGGTCTGCCGGATTCCGTGCTGGAGAGGGCGAAGGACCTGCAGAAGGAACTCGAAAGCAAGAAGCGTGTCGTCCAGCAGAGCTACCAGCTTGTGGAAATGAAAAAGGAAGACAAACAGGCACAGGCTGTGCGGGAAAAACTGATGTCCGTGGACGCGGATGACCTTTCCCCGCGGGAAGCCTGGGGCATGCTGAGCGATCTGATTGCGGAAATCAAAAAAGATGCATAGAATAATCTCTGCTTTGGAAGCAGAAGGATAAATTAATATGGAACAGAACAAGATCATTATTCGCGGTGCAAAAGAGAATAATCTGAAAAATATATCCCTGGATATCCCGAGAAACAAGCTGGTGGTCATGACAGGTCTATCCGGAAGCGGAAAGACCAGTCTGGCGTTTGATACGATCTACGCCGAAGGACAGCGCCGGTATGTGGAGTCTTTAAGCGCGTATGCGAGACAATTTCTCGGCGGGGTGGAAAAACCGAATGTGGAGCTGATCGAAGGTTTGTCTCCCTCGATCTCTATTGACCAGAAGACGACTTCCAACAACCCCCGGTCTACTGTCGGAACAGTAACGGAGATCTATGACTACCTGCGTCTCCTGTATGCGCGTACGGGTATTCCGTACTGTCCGAATCACGATATCCCGATCACCGGACAGACGATCGGGGAAATGGTGCAGCAACTGATGGCATATCCGGAGAAAACGAGGATGACCGTCATGGCGCCGATCGTTCGCAATAAGAAAGGCATGTACAAGGATACCTTCTCCAAACTGATGAAGGACGGCTATATCCGTGTCCGGGTGGATGGGGAGACCCGCATGCTGGAGGAAGAGATCGAGCTGGATAAGAACAAGAAACATGATATCGATGTCATCGTGGACCGTATCGTGAAAAACGATACTTCCCGTTCCCGTCTGCATGATTCCCTGGAAACGGCGCTGAACCTGGCTGACGGAAACGCCCTGGTGGATGCCGGCGGGGAGGAGATCCTCTTTTCCAGCAATTACGCATGCCGGATCTGCGGCTTTTCCGTACCGCATCTGGAACCGCGTCTGTTCTCGTTCAACGCGCCGCTGGGTGCGTGCGATGCCTGCCATGGCCTTGGCATCAAGGAAGAAGTGGATGTGGACAACCTGATCCCGGACAAGAGCAAATCCATCCGGGAAGGGGCGATCCGCTATTATAAGAACATCGTGGATACGGAGAATATCGAATGGCAGACATTTGCCATCCTGTGCCGTACATACAAGATCGACCTGGACAAGCCCATCAAGGATCTGACGAAGAAGCAGATGGATGTGATCCTGCACGGGTCGGACAGACCGATCCGCTATGCGATCAATTCCAGTTCGGGAAATCACTATTCCCGCAATGACTACATCGAAGGCGTCAAGGACCTGATCGAAAGAAGATATGTGGA
>CADBPK010000179.1 GCA_902796465.1 uncultured Erysipelotrichaceae bacterium
CAGTCCTGCTGCGAGAATGAGCGCAGCTGCTGTTCTGATTGCTTTTTTCATCGTTTTTCCCTCCTTTGTCTTTTTCTTGAAAAGGAATGTTAATGAGGACTTTAATAAAAAAACGCGCCCTCTCATCCGATAAGGGCGCAGTTGTACGCGGTACCACCTTATTTCAAAATGACCTCACGATCATTTCCTCTTCAAGTACGCTGAAATGAATCAGATATACTCTATTGCTGTAACGGGCACAACCGGCGAAGTCTACATATCGACCCCGCAGCTCCGAGACCATATTCACCGTTCGTCTGTATATTCCTTCCCAGCATCCGGAACTCTCTTGCATACGCGTGAGCGGCTACTCTTCTCTTCATTGCTTATGTGAATACTATACGCAACAAGCACCTGCTTGTCAACAGAAATCCTGTACGGCATCGGGAAATCTGGCCTGTATAAAATACCTGTATTCAGGATGATTTACGGCTTCCAGATATTCTTTTTTCATGGTTTCCGCAAGCCAGATTTTCTTCTTTTCACTCATCTCCTCATACCGGATGATCCGGATCAGACCGTTCTTTTCAGCCTCCAGCAATGCTTCCAGCGCGTCGGGAACGATCTCCTTTCCGGTTATCCTGACCGGTTCGGAGGAAGTGATGAGATACGGTATATTGCTGACGAGACCGCTGTCTTCTATGTCCTCTGCCTTATATATACATCCCTGCACACCCCGGTATGTTTCCTCGAGTGCGTCAGGATAATACTCCTCCAGAATCATCTTTCCATCCCGGTCAAAACCGTACGGTCCCCATTTTTCCCAAATACCGTCATAGGAAAAACCTGTATCCCGGCAGTACTTTTCTATAGCGTTGGAAAGATATACCAGTACGTTCTCCCTTTTTTCCGAAAAGTAGACAAGCGGGATACCGTGATTGGAGATCCTGGGTTCAAGTATCTGAAGATCTGTTTTTGAAGATGCGTGGAAAAATGTCATATATCAGTCTTTCCTGTTCAGGAATTCTTCCATCTCCTTCATGAATGCATCATCTGATGTGGTCAGGGATGGTTCCAGTGTCAAGACCGGGACGTGTTCCTGCGGCTCTTCCGGTTTGTCAGGAACGATCGAAGGTTCCATGGTCAGTTCAATGGAAGGTTCTTCTTCAGGAACTGTAATTTCCGGTTCCTGCTGTTCCGATTCTTCTTTCACTTCCGGTTCAGCAGGCACTTCCGGCGCCGTTTCAGCCGGTTCTTCCGGTTTGGGTTCTTCTTTTTTCTCTGTTTCCGGATGCACAGCTTCAGCGTCAATGCCTGCTTCCTTCAGCATGCCTGCGGTATTATCCGCTTCATCGGCGGAAAGATTGCTGAACAGCACAGCCGGGAAGCTCTGCAGCATCTTCCGTATGTCTGCCAGCGGCAGGCCGGTCAGACCGCGGATTTGTGTCAGGGCTGTCGTCATATTGGAACAGCTGTTGATGATGACCTTGCTGTTCATGGCATCCGGTATGGTCAGCGTTATATCTTTCTTTTCCGGTTCAAACTGCGGTGCCCCGCAGACAGTGCAGTACATGGTAAGATCAGGGAGCTCAGCTCCGCATTTTCTGCATTTCATAGACTATTATCCTTTCGCATTTCTGATTTTCTTCATTATAATCCGGCGTTATATTGCCGTAAACAACAGGTACGCAGCCCAGGAGATCACCCAGGCAACAGTGCACTGGCCGATCACCATGAACACTGCCCAGCGGGCTCCGAGCTCTCTTTTGACAGCTGCGATCGCAGCCACACAGGGTGTATACAGCAGTGTGAATACGAGCAGGCTGACGACCGCAGCCCCACTCAGAACTGACATCAGCGTTTCCTTTGATGAGAACAGGACGGACAATGTAGCCGCGACGCTTTCCTTTGCCAGGAAACCGGCGATCAGTGCCGTTGTAATACGCCAGTCACCGAAGCCGAGCGGGCTGAAGATCACAGCCAGATTTCTTGCGAACAAGGCAAGCATACTGTTCTCCTCCCCTGCCACATGCAGTCCGGGATCGAAGGTCCGGAAAAACCAGACGACGATCGAAGCCAGCAGGATGATTGTAAAGGCTTTCTCGATAAAATCCCTGGCTTTGTCCCAGAGCAGATGCAGGACATTGCTCATACGCGGCAGTCTGTAATTCGGCAGTTCC
>CADBPK010000180.1 GCA_902796465.1 uncultured Erysipelotrichaceae bacterium
CTGGACAGCGGCTGGCAGAATTTCATGAAAGAGCTGGATATCGATGTATTCTCTGCATCATCACTGCCGGGACACACGGACGAGATTATGCCCTATGGCGTTTATCAGCTGGACGGGGATAAACTGATCAATCTGGCGGTTCCTGTCGTCAACTGGGGCAATTATTATGCAAAGCTTCTGGATGAACTCAGGGATGGCTGGCAGAACCAGGGAAAGATGCCTGTCAGCTACTGGTGGGGCATGCGTTCCGAAGTTCTGGATGTACGTGTATCGGAACAGCTTCCGTATGCATCGGAAAAATTGATCGATCTTCTGAAAAAGGCGGTAGTGGAAGGGAACCTGGATCCGTTTGACGGTGAACTGCACAGCCATGAGGGCATGATCAAAGGCCGCTTTGATCCGAAGCTTACCAATGAGGAGATCATCCGGATGAACTGGCTGAATGATAATGTGGTCGGCGTAATCCCGCAGATGAATGAACTGAACGAAACCGGCAAGAAGCGGGTGGAAAAGAGCGCGGATGTATGAGACTGCTTGTTGTGGCGGATGAGCCGGAACTCCGGCTTTGGGACTATTATCAGCCCTCCCGGACAGAAGGTGTCGATCTGATCCTCTCCTGCGGTGATCTTCCCCCGGAGTATCTGGAATTCCTGACGACTGTCGTCAACCGGCCGCTTCTGTTTGTACGCGGCAATCATGACGGTATCTATGACAGAAAATATCCTGAAGGATGCATCGATATCGATGACCAGGTTTATAACTACAACGGCCTGCGGATCCTTGGGCTCGGCGGATCAAAAAGATACAGACCCGGAGCGGATATGTATACGGAAAAGGAAATGCAGAAGCGGATCCGCAAACTGAAAGGCACATTTCAGTTTACAAATGGATTTGATATTCTTCTGACACACGCACCGGCGGAAGGATACGGGGATCTCGAAGACCTTCCGCATACCGGGTTTGCGTGTTTCAATGATCTGATGGAGACTTATCATCCCGCATATATGTTCTTCGGTCATGTCCATGAGAGCTACGGCAATTTCACCCGTGCCTTTGAGCACACCTGCGGTACGAAGATCATGAATGGCTACGGATCCGTCATGGTGGATATCGCTGAAAATGAATATCCGCCGGAAGGAAACACAGGAAGCTTCTTCTACGACTGGTACATTACAAAAAGAAAGCGCAGATAAAAACAGCAGCGGTCATCAGACCGCTGCTTTCTGATACTCCACAAGATATCCGTCGGGATCCAGCAGGAAGAAGGAAAAGACGGGGAAATCAGGATGATTTGAGGGTTCCTTGTATATCGTACAGCTGTCTTTCAGCCGTTCATACGCTTCCAGAACTTCTTCTTCCGATGCAAGATTGAGTGAAAGACATACACCCTGCGGACCGGACAGCGGTTTTCTCCCGTCGACATACTGGCAGAAACCCCAGTATCCGTATCCGGTATCAAAGATGTATAAATTATCATTCTGCTTTTCTGCAACGTGCAGATGCAGGATATCCCGGTAAAACGATACAGTCTTCCGGATATCGCTGCAAGGCAGAAAAACAACACTGCTGTCTGAGATCATAAAATCCTCCTTGTATCTGTATTGTCGCATGAATCACATCCCGGCGGGAGATGTTCTTTTTTTCCCGGATAGGATATGATAATAAAGATCGGATATTGTTATGGATATAAGCGTATTGTTGTGGTTTCAGGGACTGCGTGAGCTGCTGGGAGAATTCTTTGAATTTGTATCAGTATATTTTTCGGATATCCTGGCTTACAGTTCCGTGCTGATACCGTTTCTTTTCTACTGGAATATCGATAAGGAAAAGGGAAGATTCATGATCCTTTCCCTGTGCGCGGGGATGTATCTGACGCATCTGCTCAAGCTGTTCTTTCATATCCCGCGGCCATGGGTGAGGGATGCGCGGATCCAGCCGAGCAGGCAGGCGATCCACGGGGCATCAGGATACTCTTTTCCGAGCAGCCATACCGAGATAGCCGCTTCAAACTACAGTGCGCTGGGGACGGCAGTTCCGAAGTTCTGCAAAGTATGCATTGTGATGATCATTCTGACCGGTCTTTCCCGTATGTTTCTGGGTGTGCATACACCGCAGGATGTCCTGGCGGCCGTCTGTACTGCATTGTTCAGCGTCTTCTGCGCATATATCCTGGTTCTGAAATCAAAGAAAAACAAATATGATGAACGTCTGCTGTGGGCAGGAGCGGTTCTGCTTGCGCTTGCCGGTGTGTTATATGCCCTGATGCGGCAGGCAGAGGGTGAGGATATTGTCAATGCGATGCTGATCACGGGTGTTTTTGCGGGCGTATGTCCCGGCTTTCTTCTGGAAGAACGGTTTGTCGGATTTTCGCCGGAGGGAAGCAGGAAGGAAAAATGGATCCGCTTCCTGGCGGGAATTGCCGGGACCGCAGCGATCGCGCTGCCGCACAGGATCATTTCCGTGCCTTTCCTCCCGCAGGAATGGTTTGCGTTTATGAGCGGGTTTCTGGCAGTGCTGTTCGCGGTGCCGGTATATCCGTATATCCTGGTAAAGATACATGACAGAAAGAAAAAAGAGGAGGAGATATGGGAAGACTGAAAGACCTGCGTAAGATCGTGGATCAGAAACTGAGCACAATGACGGATGAAGATAAGAGAAACTCTGCCGTGATCCATCTGAACGGGGTGTCGCTTGCAGCAGCGCTGCTGGCAAGGAAGCGTGGCCTGGACGATGAACTGGCATGCATGGCTGCGATGCTGCATGATATGCATGCATATTTATCAGGATCCTATGATGATCACGCGCATAAAGGCGCTGTGCTGGCGGAAGAGATCCTGCATGAACTGAACGAGACAGATGAAGAAGAGAACAGGATCATCTGTTCCATGATCTGGCATCATGATGACAAACATGTCATTGACAGTGAAATGGATGAACTGCTGAAAGACGCGGATGTCATCCATCATTGTTTTCATGATCTGTCCAAACCGGTCAAGGATAAGGAAAAGGCACGCTATGACAGCCTGTGCCGTGAATTTGGACTGAAGGAAGTATGAGAAGGGATACGGATCTGCACCGTATTCTTTTTTATACAGTATGAAACGGGACATTCTGTGATACGATGAATTCAGTACAGTAAAACAATAAGAAACGGAGGAGGAACATGAATTATTTCTGCAATGAAGAAATCGGCAAACTCGGTTTTGGATTAATGCGTCTTCCGAGAAACGCAGACGGCAGTATCAACACTGAACTTACCGCTGAGATGACAGACCGCTTTCTGGATGCCGGGCTGAAGTATTTCGACACGGCATATGTCTATGAAGGCAGTGAGGAAGCAGCCAAGGAAGCGCTGGTAAAACGTCATCCGAGAGAAAGCTATTATCTGACATCCAAGCTGAACGCGAATGCAGCCAAGGATGAAGCGGATGCGAAGAACCAGATTTATGTTTCCCTGGAAAGGACCGGGGCAGGATATTTCGATTTTTATCTTCTGCATGCCCTGTCCAAAAACAATATCGGAAAATACGAAGAATACGGCTGCTGGGAGTACGTGAAGGAACTGAAAGAAAAAGGACTGATCCGCCATTACGGTTTTTCTTTCCATGATTCTGCGGAGGTACTGGATGAGATCCTGACAAAACATCCGGACGCGGAATTCGTGCAGCTCCAGATCAATTACGCGGACTGGGAAGATATGAATGTTGAAAGCAGAAAATGCTACGAAGTAGCCACAAAGCACGGCAAGCCGGTCGTTGTCATGGAACCGGTCAAGGGCGGAACACTGGCAGACCCGCCGGCATCTGTTAAGGAGATCCTGACAGCGGCGAATCCTTCCGCAAGCCCGGCTTCGTGGGCAATCCGTTTCGTGGCAAGTCTTGATAATGTCAGGATCGTCCTCTCCGGTATGAGCAATCTGGAACAGATGGAAGACAATCTGTCCTATATGAAGGAGTTCAAACCGCTGGATGAGGAAGAACAGAAGACGATCACGGCAGCACAGGAAGCGCTGAGAAAAATTCCGCAGATCCCGTGTACAGCGTGCCGTTACTGCACAGGCGGATGCCCGATGCAGATCAACATCCCGGGTCTTTTCCGGATTATGAACCGTGACCTGCTCTTCGGCAATCATGAGGATTCCAGAAGAAGATACCAGGATATGGTAAAGGACGGCGGCGCAGCCAGCACCTGCATCGGCTGTCTGCAGTGCGAAGGGGAATGCCCGCAGCACATTGAGATCACAGACTGGCTCGGAAAGATCGCAGAAGCGTTTGAATAATATCCGTTGGATAACAGGAGGAAAAAATGATCAGACATCAGAATGAATGCAGCGTCGAATACCGCGAACATATGCGTGACGGGGACGGAACCGTCCAGATCACAAACTTCATCCAGGGACAGGAAGAACTGAACGGGAAAGGCAGGCTGTTTGCCAGACTGCTTCTGAACCCGGGCTGCAGCATCGGCTATCATGTCCATGAAAAGGACGCAGAACTGTTCTATATTCTCAAAGGCACTGCGGAATACAGCGACAACGGCAAGATCCGCACTGTTACTGCCGGCGATGTGACGATCTGCCCGGTAGGCCAGGGTCACAGCATTGCCAACAAGACAGAAGAACCGGTCGAGTTTATCGCCCTGATCCTGTTCGAATAAACGGGAGGAACGGCAGATGAAATACTATATGCCTGTCATCGTCTATGATGAGGCTGACTGCCTCAGTACATACGGCGCTGATATGAAATCCTGCGGAAAAAAAGCCCTGATCGTGACCGGCAGACATTCCGCTGAAAAAAGCGGGGCGCTTGCGGATGTGTGTGAAGCACTGAAGAAAAACGGTCAGAAGTACTGTGTTTTCAACGAAGTGGAAGAAAACCCGTCGGTGGAAACAGTCATGAAAGCCGCGCTGTACGGAAAAAAGGAAAAGGCAGATTTTGTGATCGGCATCGGCGGCGGGTCTCCTATGGACGCAGCCAAGGCGATCGCATTCCTGATGAAGCAGAAAAAGCCTTCCAGGGACACCTTGTACGATAAGAAGTATTCACCGGATGCACTGGATGTGATCGC
>CADBPK010000181.1 GCA_902796465.1 uncultured Erysipelotrichaceae bacterium
AGGCAATTCCTGTGAATTAAAGAATGTCATTCTTTTTTACTATGTCCAGACCCCGCATTATAACTATGTTGGCGACTCTATTCTTGGATATTATTCACACATGGGAGCAGGTTCTATTACCAGCAATGTCAAAAGCGATAAACACCTTGTCGTCGTACATGGAGAAGATGAAGATGTCGAGACAGGAATTAAGAAATTTGGGGCGATGGTCGGAGATTATGTGGAAGTTGGCTGTAACTCTGTCCTGAATCCGGGTACTGTAATCGGAAGACATTCAAACATCTATCCTGTTTGCTGTGTAAGAGGAGTAGTGCCTGAAAATTCAATTTATAAAACCGGCGGCGTAATTGTTGAAAAAGAATAAAAACGATACCGAAGTATCGTTTTACAGGGCGTTGATCAGCTGATCAACGTTTTCTTTTGGTGTCATGAAGCTTGTCACGAAACGGACTGCCGTGTGGGAATCATCGGTTTTGCACCATGTATGGAAGCTGAACTGTTTTCGCAGCTCTGCGATCTTTTCGTTGGGAAGGATCGGGAAGAGCTGGTTGGTCTGCGGCGCATAGAAGAATTCATAGTTCTTTTCCTTCAGCGCATCCGTAAGCAGTTCTGCCATCTCCATTGCATGCCTGGATATTTTAAAATAGCGGTTATCTGTGAACAGTTCTTCAAACTGTATCCCCAGCATTCTGCCTTTTGCCAGCATGCCGCCTCTCTGTTTGATGTGATAGCGGAAATCCTTTTTCAGCCGATCATTTACAAAGACAACAGCTTCTCCGAATAACGCGCCGACTTTTGTACCGCCGATATAGAAGACATCCGTATATTTTGCAAAGTCTGGCAAGGTCAGGTCATTCTGCTTTGACCCGAGACCGTATCCGAGTCTTGCTCCATCAACGAACAGGGGAAGATCATATCTCCTGCATGTTTCATAAAGGTCGGTCAGCTGCTGCTTCGTATACAGCGTCCCGTTTTCTGTCGGGAATGAAATATAGACCATGCCCGGCTGGACAATATGTTCAAAGGATTCATCATTGATATGATCCAGGACCGCCTTTTCGACCTGCGCAGCTGTAATGGTCCCGTCTTTTGAAGGGAGCGGGAGGCATTTATGACCGGTGGCTTCCACTGCGCCTGTTTCATGTACGTTGATATGTCCGGTCGCAGCGCATAATACTCCCTGGTGCGGTTTGAGGATCGATGCGATAACTGTCATATTCGCCTGTGTGCCGCCGGTCAGAAAATGAACGTCGATATTCTGGTTCCCGCAGGCATCTTTGATCAGCTGGCGGGCATGGTCGCAATGGACATCCTCACCGTAGCCGGGTGTCTGTTCGGAATTGGTGCGGCTGAGTGCTTCAAGGATCTCCGGAATGCATCCTTCCATGTAGTCGCTGTCGAAACGAATCATATTGGTACCTTCTTTCATCGTGTTATATAATACCATCATATGAAAAGATATTCCCAAAAAGAGCTGCCTGAACTGGCAGAAATTCTGAGACATGACGGTGTAATCGCCGTACCGACTGATACGGTCTACGGACTGTGTTCGCAGATCCGGACACAGAAAGCACAGGAAAACCTCCGGAGGGTAAAAAACCGTCCTGCAGAAAAAGCATTTCCGATCATGTGTCAGAATAAAGCACAGATGAAGGAAGTTGCCGAAATGAATGAAATTGCAGAAGCTGTTATCGATGCATTTATGCCGGGTCCGCTGACCGTTATATTAAATAAGAAGGAAGATCTGCCGGATTATATCAATGGAGGAATGAAAACCGTTGCCCTGCGCATGGCGGTAAGCCCTGTGCTGGAAGAGCTGATCCGGCTGACCGGATGCCCGCTGTTTATGACAAGCGCGAACCAGTCCGGTGAAAAAACAGCAGGAACAATAGAAGAAATTGAAAAAGCCTGTCCTCTCCTTGACGGTATCCTGGAAGGAGATACGAAATATGCGCAGGCAAGTACAATTGTTGATTGTACAGGCGAAATTCGAATATTAAGGGATGGACCTGTAAAAATTGATGGTATAATAGCGAACGTGCAGAGAGGAGAATAGCATGTTAGATAGAGAATTGCAGGCGATGATTGAAAAAGAAAGACAGCGCCAGAAAAACAACATCGAGCTGATCGCGTCCGAAAACTTCTGTTCCAGAGAAGTCCGCGATATGGCAGGTTCCATTCTTACCAATAAATATGCGGAAGGTTATCCCGGTCACCGTTATTACGGCGGCTGTGTCAATATAGATGAAGTAGAAGATCTTGCCAGAAGAAGGGCATGTGAGCTGTTCGGGGCAGATCACGCCAATGTGCAGCCGCACAGCGGCTCCCAGGCAAACATGGGCGTTTATATGTCAGTCCTGACACCTGGTGATAAAGTACTCGGTATGGATCTTGCAGCAGGCGGTCATCTGACCCATGGCGCAAAGGTTTCATTCAGCGGCAAACTCTATGATTTCTACAGCTATAACGTTAACCCGGAAACGGAAATGCTCGACTACGATGCGATCCGTTCCTATGCGATGGAGATCCGTCCGAAACTGATCGTCTGCGGTGCCAGTGCATATGCCCGTGCGATCGATTTCAGGGAATTCCGCAGGATCGCGGATGATTCCGGTGCTATGTTAATGGTTGATATGGCACACATTGCCGGTCTTGTAGCGGCAGGCTATCACATGAATCCGGTTCCGTATGCGGAATTTGTAACAACGACAACACATAAGACATTACGCGGTCCGCGCGGAGGCATGATCCTGTGCCGTGAGGAATTTGCAAAGAAAGTTGACAAGGCGATCTTCCCGGGCATCCAGGGCGGTCCGTTATGCCATATCGTCGCGGCGAAGGCACAGTGCTTCTATGAAGCACAGCAGCCGGAATATAAAGCATATATCAAACAGCTGATGGACAACTGTCAGGAACTGGCTTCCGTACTGGAAAGCGAAGGATTCCGCCTGGTTTCCGGCGGTACAGACAACCATCTGATCCTGGTGGATACGATGTCCCTCGGCATTACCGGAAAAGAGGCAGAAGAAGCACTGGATGAAGTGAATATCACCTGCAATAAAAACTCCATTCCGTATGACAAGCAGAAGCCGAATACAACATCAGGCGTCCGTCTGGGAACAGCAGCTATGACCACCAAGGGATTCAAGGAAAAGGAATTCCGACAGGTCGGTCTCTGGATCGCAGAAGTTCTGAAGAACAAGGACAATGAAGAAGTCAAGGCAAGAATCAAAAACGAAGTTGTCGCACTGACAGATCAGTTTCCGTTTGAATAACAGATAATAGTCTTCGCTTGCGAAGACTATTTCAGAAAGAAGGGACAGATATGAAACAAGTATTCTATCCGGCAGATATCCTTCTGCCCAAAAAAGATATCGATTATACAAAATGGGCTGTGATCGCATGTGATCAGTTTACTTCCGAGCCGGAATACTGGCAGGCGGTAAAACAATATGTGGATGAAGCACCTTCCACCCTGGATCTGATCTTTCCGGAAGCCGATCTGCAGGATGAGAACGTTCACCGTATTGACTGGATCCATCACTGTATGAACAACTATCTGATCCGTGATCTTTTTGATGAGTACAGGAAGTCCTATGTCTATGTGGAAAGAACACTGGCAGATGGTTCGCTCCGCTGCGGCATCGTCGGGATGGTAGATCTGGAAGAATATGATTATTCCGGACATTCCATTACAGCGATCCGGGCAACGGAAGAAACCGTGATGGAACGGATCCCGCCCCGCACGGCAGTCAGGAAAAATGCATCCCTCGATGTGTCGCATATCATCCTGCTCTGCGAAGACGAGAAAAAAGAACTGATCGAAGGTGTTTCAAAGATCAAAGAAGAATTACCGCTGCTGTATGATCTTGACCTGATGGAAGAAGGCGGACATATCCAGGGCAGGCTCCTGGAAAAAGAAGCTGTAAAATCCTTCAACCGGGCACTGCGCAGTTATATCCGCAGGCAGGAGGAAAAATACGGGAAAGATCCTGTATGTTTCCTGCTTGGGGACGGAAATCATTCTCTGGCCTGTGCGAAAGACTGCTACGAAGAATGGAAAAGCAATCATCCGAATACGGATACAATGCATCTGCCGCTTCGCTATGCCCTGGTGGAACTGAATAATATCTATTCCTATGAACAGGAATTTGAACCGATCCACCGTCTGGTTCGCGGCGTTGATCCGGAAAAGCTCCTGAAAGAGCTGGACTGCGGGAGAAACGACGGCCTGCCGGTAAAATGGTATGCGAAAGATGCAGAAGGTACCATTTATCTGGATAACAGTTTCGGCGGCATCGCACTGGGCATCCTTCAGCCTCTGCTGGATGCCTACATTGAAGAAAACGGCGGAGAAATCGATTATATTCACGGACTCGCTTCCCTGAAAAAAACAGCGAACGAAGAAAATACAATCGGGTTTGAACTGACTGCAATCGGAAAGGATGCTTTCTTTGAGAACGTTACCCGTTACGGTGTTTATCCGAGAAAGACATTCTCGATCGGTGAGGCAAGAGAAAAAAGATATTATATGGAATGCAGAAATATCATATAATCACACAGAAACAATATTTAAAGGGCAAGTAATGTTTAATTACCTGCTTTTTTTGATATGATAAACAGGAAGTAAGGAGATTATATGAGCAAAATTGTTTTTCTGGATGTTGACGGGACATTGATCAATTATGAAACAAAATGCCCTGACAGCGCAAAAGAAGCTGTTGAACTGGCAAGGAAGAACGGCCATAAGGTCTATATCTGCACAGGGTGTTCAAAAGCGGAGATCGAGCAGCGGGATTTGCCGGAACTTGACGGCATGATCGGCGGAAACGGTGCCTACGTGGAAGATGCCGGACAGGTCGTCATGCATCAGGGATTATCTAAGGAAGAAGTAAAGCATGTCGTTGACTGGTGCAACGACCGTCATCTCGGGTTCTATCTGGAAGCAAATTCCGGTATGTACTGCAATGACTATATGCTGGAACAGGGGCCGGCAACAATGGTCAAATACGCGACCGGAAAAGGTGCCGATATTTCCAAAGCAGAAGCGAGCGCCAGTAACTTTGTGAACAGTTTCATCCATCTGCAGGGTGATGACCTGTATCGTGATGATGTTAATAAGATCAGCTTTATTCTGAGTTCCTATCAGGATCATCTGGATTCCAAGACGGAATTTCCGGAACTGATTGCCAATACCTGGGGCGGAAAAGGAGAACTGGCATTGTTCGGTGACCTTGGTCCGACAGGTATCACAAAGAAACACGCGATTGAAGTACTCCTGAATCATCTGAATGCCAAACAGGAAGATACGATCTCCTTTGGTGATGCCAAGATCGATCTTTCCATGTTTGAACTGTGTGCATTCAACGTCGCAATGGGCAACGGCGGACCGGAAATAAAAGAAGCCGCTGATTACATCACAACAGACGTGGATGAAGACGGCTTATATAATGCATTTAAGTATCTGAAGCTTATCTGAGAAGATTCATGATCTCTGACAGATCTCCGAGTTTGGAGATCTGTTTTTTTATGAACCGGGCTTCATGGTAGTATGTGTCATCATCAATCAGGTTTCGGAAAGTATCGTGGATGGAATCGGCATTCAGTTCTTCTTCGTATACAAAGGTTCCGAAATGATTTCTTTTTGCGGCAGAAGCGAGATAGGAACGAAGATATCCGTGATCCGTAATGATCAGCTGGGGAATGCCCAGCGTCATTGCCTGATTGAACAGATAGTCATTCCCGTCGTGTACGATACATGTACATCCCGCAAGCAGACCGGGTTTCGGATACCTGATCCATTTGATGTTTTTTTCCGTATGCGGATTACAGCCGGGATGACTGAAATAGACAGAATAAGGCGTATCGAGAAATTCATGTTTCAGAATACGGATCTGTTTCATTTTGAGTTCACTGACAAAGATGCATATCCGGTTGTTTCTGCGTGTTCTTTTGATTCCTTCTTTCTGTGAACCGAATCGGTACAGGTCCTTGGCTTCGATCGGCTGTGTAAGTGCATGACCGAAAGTGATCCGTCTGTCGCACATGGCATACAGGTCTTTCAGACTGAAGACGAGAGGAAAATGCCGCGTTTTCAGAAGCGCATTCAGAGGACGCAGACATCGGGATGGGAAGGATGTACCTTTATACATTTCACCGTTGACGATTGCCCAGCAGGGAATGCTGAATGCTTTCGCGGCGATGACAGCCGCAATACGGTCCATAGTTATGACCAGATCCGGTCTGTATTCCTGAATGACGGAAACAAGGATCTGAAAATCATTTTCCAGATATTCCTCTGTCAGAAATCCGTTTGAGTACAGATATTCTTCATAGCTTTTATTATCCTCGATCCGGTAGAATCTCTGCTTTTTCGCTTCCGGCGCAGGACAGGTCAGAATGTTTGGAATGTTATTTTCAAGGGATGTACTGATCATAACGGAATGGGAATGTTTGATAAACAGTTCGGCCATATTGGCACACAGCCAGCCGGCTGCATCGAATCCCGGTGTTTTCAGCAAAGGTGTCATTAAGATTTTCATGCGAATAGTGTATAATACTTTAAAGAAAAAGAGAAGGAGTGGAAGTATTATGCTTGAGGTATTAAACCATCCGTTAATAACCCATAAATTAACGTTAATGAGGAACAAGGATACAGGGACGAAGGATTTCCGTGAGAATCTGGATGAAATTGCGGAACTGATGGCATATGAAGTATGCAGGGACCTGCCGACGGAACCGGTGCAGATCGAGACACCGATGGGACCGTGCACAGGATATCAGCTGAGCAGGGAAGTGGTTATCGTACCGATCTTAAGAGCAGGAATCGGACTGCTGGACGGAATC
>CADBPK010000182.1 GCA_902796465.1 uncultured Erysipelotrichaceae bacterium
CAGATCGATATACACGGACAGCGGGATAATGCCTATCTCCTGAATCCTTCTTCCCATATCCGTCTGCTGGACAGATATATGAAGAAAGATGATATCAGGGAAAAGACCGCCGGTCTGTACCGTGCGTATGACGCTCTTGTGAAGGAAAAGCAGGTACTGCTGGAAGAAACATATAATGAAAGCGATCTGGATTATTTCCGCTATCAGATATCGGAGATCGAATCCGCGCACCTCACTGCAGGCGAAGACAGGGAGCTCGAAGAGAAGGAAAAACAGTACCGCTCATTCAGAAATTCCATGGAAAAGTATCACAGCCTGTTCTCCCTGTATGATGATGAATTATCGGGACCGCTGTATGAGCTCAATAAACTGGCCCAGGCGCTTCCGGATGAAAAGAAGGTTAATGATCTGCAGGCAGTGATCAACGACGCATATTACGCGATTACGGACGCTGTGGATGAACTCAGGCATCTGACATCTGCTTTTGACATGTCAGAGGAGGAGATCAATGAAATGGAAGAACGTCTTTTCCTCCTGCAGAAAATGAAGCGCAGATACGGCGGAACGATTGAGGAGATCCTTTCCAAAAAAGCGGAACTTGAGAAAAAGGTCCATGCATGGGATCACCGGAAAGAGGTACTGGACGAACTGGAAGACAGGATCAGTGCAGCATATAAAGCCTATGAAAAAGCCGCCCTCACACTGCGCGGCGAAAGAGAAAAAGCGGCTGTCAGACTGGATCGTGAAATCGCGGTGCAGCTGAAAGACCTCATGCTGGAAAATGCTGTATTCGTAACCGACATACAGGAAGGAACACCTTCCGAAAAAGGTATCGATACTGTGGAATTCCGCGTCAGTATGAATAAAGGGGAAAGCCCGAAGCCGCTGATCAAAACGGCCAGCGGCGGTGAGATCAGCCGTCTGATGCTGGGACTGAAAGAAATATTCACCCGTCTGCAGGGGATCCATACAGTCATCTTTGATGAGATCGATACCGGTGTCTCCGGACCGGTCGCAACGGCGATCGGAAGGAAGATGCAGACACTTTCGAAAGACTGCCAGGTATTTGCGGTAACCCATCTTGCACCGGTTGCGGCATGCGCGGACACGAACTACCTTGTGTATAAGACAACAGATGATAAAAGTACAAAGACGGCCGTAAGGAAGCTGAACCGTGAAGAAACGATCGAACAGCTTGCCCTGATCGCCAGTTCGGAGATCACGGATAGTTCTGTCAAAGCGGCACAGGAACTGTATGAAAGGAACCGGAGCTGATGGCTGCTGTATACTTTCATATTGACCTGAACGCTTTTTTTGCGAACGCAGAGATCCTGCTGGATCCTTCCCTGAAAGGGAAACCGGTTGCCGTATCCGGAACAACGAGAAGGTCCGTCGTTTCCACAGCCAGTTATGAAGCCCGTGCATATGGTGTGCATTCTGCCATGCCGGTATCGGAGGCGGAGAAACTTTGTCCTTCCCTCGTGATCGTGCAGGGGCACCATCACTGGTACGGGGAACTGTCGAGGCAGTTTATGGAGATCGTCAGCCGTTACTCTTCATCGATCGAACAGGCTTCCATCGATGAATGTTACGCGGATGTGACAGAAGAGATCCGCAAATATAAAAGACCGCTTGACCTGGCATGGAGGATACAGAAAGAGATACTCGATGAAACAGGGCTTCCCTGCAGTATCGGTGTAGGACCGAATATGTTTCTTGCCAAGATGGCCAGTGATATGAAAAAGCCGATGGGCATCACTGTGCTGCGCATCCGGGATGTCAGGGAGAAAATGTGGCCTCTGGATATCGGGGAGATGCGCGGTGTCGGAAGAAAGACAGTTCCGTATCTGAAAGAGATGGGCATCCGGACGATCGGTGATCTGGCCGTATATAAAGACCTGAATGAGCTGCGCACCGTACTGGGCAAAAATACGGAAGAGATGATACGGAAGGCAAACGGATATGATGACCGCCGTATCGTCAGTGAATATGATGCCAAGTCCATGGGTGTTTCCGAAACACTGCTGGAAGATGTCACGGATTACGATGAAATAAGGGGTCTGTTCCGCACGCTTTCACGAAGACTGTCCGCCCGTATGAAAGAGGACAGGAAAATGGGGTATCTGCTTTCGATCCGGATCCGGTATCATGATTTCCGTAATACCGACCGTTCTGCCCGGCAGGATAAACCGGTATGGAAAGCAGATGATCTGTTTGTCGGGGCCATGTCGCTGTTTGATGACAACTGGGAAGATGAACCTGTAAGGCTTCTGGGTATCAGTGTAAGTGATTTTGTGAATGAGAATACGTTTCATGATCAGATGAGTCTCTTTACAGAAGCGGAAGAAAAGGAAGATATCCAGTCTGTCCTGGATGATCTCAACCGCATGACCGGCGGAAAGACATTCATGAAGGCAAGCAGGCTGCTGGAGAAAAAGAAAAATGAAACTGCGGAAAGCGCTTGATGCATACATCGTCAATATCACCGTCAATGAAAACCGTTCCCCGCGTACGGTCTCTTCATACCGCAGTGATCTGGAACAATATATCAGCTGGCTGGAAGAGAAGGGGATCCGGGATACCGCAAAGATCACCGGAAGCCTGATCGAGTCGTTTATCGTATCGGAAGGACAGGAAAAGGAATCTTCCAGCACGGCACGTATGGCTGCGGCCGTCCGTTCATTTCATCATTATCTGGCTTTCATGCAGGATGAAAAAGATCCGAGTCTGAACCTGTCTGTGCATCACGGCGTGAACAGTCTGCCGGTCTACTGCACACAGGATGAGATCAGACGGCTGATGGAATCTTTCGACCACGCAGATCCGGAACAGATCCTGGATCATGCACTCCTGGAAACGATCTACAGCTGCGGTCTGCGGGTTTCCGAAGTGACTTCCCTGACAGTCAACCGTGTTGATCTTGTCAGCGGAAAGATCCGTGTGCTCGGCAAAGGGGACAAGGAAAGACTGATCCCGGTCGCATCCGGTTCCGTGCCGGTCATAAAGGAATACTATGAGATCGTGCGCCCGGTCTGGCTCAAAAAAAAGACACAGCTGTTTTTCATCAACCGGTTCGGCCGCCGCGTGACGGAAAAACATATACAGCAGCTCCTGCAGAGAAAATGCACGGAGCTCGGTTTCGACAAACATATCACACCGCATAAGCTGAGGCATTCCTATGCGACGCATATGCTGCAGGGAGGCGCGGATCTCAGAAGCATCCAGGAAATGCTGGGGCATTCTAATATTCAAACAACTGAGATCTACACCCACGTGCAGAACCGTCAGCTATATGAAGCATATCAGAAGTTCCATCCGGGCAGTCTGGATGATGAAGATGATTTTGAATGACAGGAACGGGTAACCCCCTGAAAGGAAAAGAATATGGCATATCGTTACACTGATTATATTCACGAAGCGGATCAGGCAGCCCTGGAAGCTTTGAAAGGCATTCCCGGCTTTACGCAGATCCTGAAAGCATTCATGAAGGAATGGAGCGAGAGGCAGAGCAGATTAAGGAATATTTCTTCCTATATCCGGATCGATGAAAACCAGCTGCCGCAGTATTATAATCTTCTGCCGCCCATCTGTGAGAAACTGGGCATTGAAGTGCCTGAACTTTATCTCATGTTTGATGTACGGCCGAATGCCTTTACTTCCGGTGAAACAAAACCGTATATCGTTCTGACATCCGGTCTGCTGGAAACCCTGCCGGAAGAACTGATTCCGACGATCCTTGCGCATGAATGCGGTCATATCGCCTGCCACCATGTGCTTTACAGGACGATGGGCACCATTCTGATCTCCGGAACTGCGGGGTCCCTGAGCCGTCTGCCGTTCGGTGCACTCATTACACTGCCGCTGCAGGTTTCCTTTTTCTACTGGATGCGATGCAGTGAATATTCCGCTGACCGGGCAGCTGTTCTCTGTGACGGCTCGGCAGACAAGATGGCTGAAGTATGCATGCGTCTGGCCGGGTTTGACAAGAATATCGCAGGACAGATGAATATGGATGCCTTTCTGGAACAGGCGAAAGAATACAGGAAGATCACACTGGAAAACAAATGGGACAAGACGCTTGAATTCTATCTGCTGTCCAATGCGACGCATCCCCTGACGGCTGTGCGCGCCCTGGAATGCACGGAGTGGGTGAAAACGGACCAGTTCCGCCAGATCCTTGCCGGAACTTATATCCCGGAAAAGAAACCGGCTGCGTCTCCCAAACCGATCATCGATATCAACGAGATCCGCCGGAAGATCCTGCATGAGCCGGAAAAAAAGGAAAAGACCTGTCCGGCATGCGGAAAGGCAAATGACCTTGACTCACTGTTCTGCCAGAACTGCGGGCATTCGCTTTCATCACAGATCCGGCATTGTCCTGACTGCGGAAAGGAACTGGAAGGTGATGAACAATTCTGCCCGCACTGCGGAAAGGAAATTAAAAAATAATCCTCAAGCATAAAATTCATATTTTTCAAGTATTGGATTTAAATTCATTTTGATTATCATTTCAAAAGGGAGGGATAGAGAGTGAGGAAAACTATGTACGAGAAAGAAGACCAGGAGATCAAACCGGATTCATTGGATATCCCTTCAAGAAGTACATTATCCCTGGAGGAAATGCAGGAAATTATAACGGAATTACGGCTGTAAAACGGAAATAACGGTTTTACCGGCCGTTTTTTTATATAATAGAAAGTAGAAAAGCGGAGACATATAATATGATCTGGGAAGCACTGCAAATAGCATATAATGCGCATCATGACCAGCTGGATAAAGGCGGTAATGCATATTTTCTGCATCCGGTTTTTGTTGCGCTGCAGATGGATACGGAAGAAGAAAAAATAACCGGGATCCTGCACGATGTGATCGAAGATACCGATGTAACCCTTGAAGACCTGAAGAGACAGGGATTTTCAGAGAATGTCATTGCGGCTGTAGACGCTATGACACGCAGGGATGACGAGACGTATATGGAATTCATCAAACGGCTCAGTGTCAATGAAATCGCCCGCCATGTGAAGATACAGGATATCCGTAATAATATGGATCTGACGCGGATTCCGGAACCGACAAAGAAGGACTGGGACCGCATGGAAGTATACATGCAAGCCCTGACTTATCTGGAAGAAAAAGAAAGTCTCGCGGATATACTGACAGGAATAACGGAGGACGCAGAATGAATCTGACAGCAGTACAGAAATACCGTGACAGTATCATGGAGAATTGTGAGAAAGTGATACTTGGGAAAGAAGATGTCATTGAGAAGCTCATAATCTGCTTCCTGTGCGGCGGACACGTTCTGATGGAAGATGTACCCGGAACCGGCAAAACGATGCTGATGCGGGCTTTTGCGGCCTCTGTGGGAGGGGATTTCAAAAGAATACAGTTCACTCCGGATCTGCTGCCGTCAGATCTGACAGGTATACAATTTTACAATCAGAAGACGGGTGAATTTGAATTCCGTCCGGGCCCGCTGTTTTCACAGCTGATCCTTGCGGATGAGATCAACCGGGCAACACCGCGGACACAGTCGGCATTGCTTGAAGCTATGGAAGAAAAGCAGATCTCCGCTGACGGGAAAACCATGAAGATGGCTGACCCGTTTATGGTAATGGCAACACAGAACCCGCTGGAAAGCTACGGTACGTTCCCGCTGCCGGAAGCCCAGACAGACCGCTTTTTCATGCGTCTTGCCATGGGGTATATGAACCGTGATCAGGAAAAGCAGATCATTGCCCGCAGACCGGCTGCACAGATCGTGAATGAACTGTCGGCTGTCGTAACAAAACAGGAGACAGATGAAGTCAGGAATATCATAAACACTATCCATGTTTCGGATGCGGTCGCATCCTATATCATGGATCTGATCGATCTGACCCGAAATAATACGCATTATGAAAAGGGTGTATCCGTACGCGGCGGTATTGCCCTCTATTCCGCTTCCCAGGCCTATGCGGCAATGCAGGGAAGAGAATATGTCATCCCTGAAGATATAAAGCATCTGGCTGTCTGTATCCTGGCCCACAGGATCGGCAGTTCTGCAGTATCCAGAAAGGAAAGCGAGTCTTATATCCGGGATCTTCTTGACCAGGTACCGGTTCCCGTGGAGGAAGTCTGATGTTGCTGGGTCTGCTTGCCATCGCAGCAGTCCTTTATCTGATCCAGAGATATATACTGGATCATAGTTTTGATGCGCTCAGTTATCAGCTGGAACTGGACAGAAACTGCGCCGAACCGGACGAAACAGTACGATTCCGTACTGTTCTGACGAACGCAAAACGGCTTCCGCTTCTTTTCCTGCGGCTGCGGGAATACATTCCCAAAGAAATGAATGTCAGAAGCAGGAAAGAGGGAAGGGCACTCAGAACAGAAGCATATCTGGGCGAAGCAGTCCTGAATCAGCTGTTCTATATTCTTTCATTTCAGAAGATACGCCGTGAACTGGAAGTATCGGTTCCCAGACGCGGCCGCTATCTTCTTGGTACTTCCCGCATCACGTGCGGCGATCTGCTCGGCATTTCCACCAGTACGAAACAGATGCAGGACATTCATGAACTCGTCGTATATCCGCGGCGCTGTGATATCAGCGGATTGGTGCCGGCACTGGAAGGGTATCTCGGTGATATTTCCGTACAGCGGTTTATCATGCCGGATCCGATCGATACGGTTGGATTCCGGGAATATACCGGCAGGGAACCGATGCGGGATATCTCCTGGAATAAGACGCTGACATCCGGAAAGGTAATGGTACGGCAGTACGATTATACGGCCGAAAGAAAAACAGGACTCATCGTTGATATTTCAGATGCAGATGAGGAAAGCATTGAAGCTGCATTCAGTACGGCCAGAAGCATCGCAGATCATCTTGCCGGGAAGAATATCGCTTTCAGTTTCTATACGAATGCTTTGATTCTTTCACGTACTGCAGCGGAATATTACGTGCCGGAAGGAAGGGGAGAAAAGCATCTGAACAAAGTAAAGGAGGTGCTTGGAAGATCCTCCTGTACAACAGCTTCATCTCTGGAAAAACTGCTGGATTCCGTCACACAGGACCGTGATATGCGGAAATCCTTTCTGCTTGTTTCGGCTTCCGGACAGGACAGAGGCGGGCTGATCAGCAGCTATGAAAAACGGTACGGCATCAGGATCATGCCGGTAGAGATCTCAGAAGGGAAGGGAAGCTATGCCTGAATGGATCAGATGTGTTTCCTGGATCCGGTTTGTAATGCTGGTGATGGCTGTATTCATGAAGTTTTCCTCTGCAGTGATTTCACAGCAGCTTGCGGGTGTGCTTTTATGTACAGCGGCAGGGGTCATATGCATCTTTACGGAATCAAGGAATAAACTGTTAACATGTTTTTGTCTGTGCGTGATCGATGCGGTTTCGTTCTTTTTCCTGAAAGAAGGAATATTCCCGGTACTGTTCTGTCTGCCGGTCTGCCTCATCAAAACATTCTGGCACCGGTGGGAACCGTCACACGATTTCACGGAACGCTCTCTTGCGGCAGGGATCATTCTTTATGCCGGAATATATTTTGTCCTGATTTTCGGCAAAGGGCTGTACTATGCTTCGGTTATATATCTGATACTTTTTATCGCACTCAGTGTTTTTGAGATGCGGATCCTTCGTGAAAAAAGATTTGATGACAGGGGAACGATCCTGATCAATGCAGGTGTAGTTTCCCTGCTGGCTTTCGGAATGATCCTGATCACAACGAATCTGTTCCGGAATGTGCTTCTGTGGATCTTCCTTATGATTTATCAGTTCCTGATCGTTCCGGTGCTGTGGGCCCTGGTGGTAATCGCTACAGGGG
>CADBPK010000183.1 GCA_902796465.1 uncultured Erysipelotrichaceae bacterium
ATACTCCAATACTCTCAGATCCATAGGTTTCGTCCTCCTGCGTGCATAGTCCTGTCACAATTATATACTGCCTGTCTGCCGTAAATGAATAGAGACATTGACCATGCTGTTCAATCCACAGTTCATTTTTATGCGGCTGCTCAGAAAAAAGGAAAAGGACCCACAGTGATAATAACAGCAGATCCTTGTAAACATGTTATGGATATGTATTATTACAAATATTATACATACAATTGAAAAAACGTGGCGATTTGCCACGCAGAATAGTAGTTATTAGTTAAGAGGTGTTTACTACTTTCTCAGTTCAGCACATGAGGGGTTCTGTTTCAGCTTTCGTAAAGTCACAAAAAAGGGTTCTGACTGCATCGGATGATACAATTATCCGATTGTCAGACCCCTTATTTGATTTCAGTTATTCCTTTTTTACACCTTCTGTTCGGAAGATAAATTTGACACGATCATTATCACTGGAACTGTTACCGGCAAAACTTTGATAAGATTTTCCGGCCTGCAGGATTGCCTGGAGACGATCTGTAGTTTCAGGCAGTTTTGTGCCTAATGTCTCTGTTAATTTGTCGATGCCGTCTTCCTTATACTGTCTCATGCCGGCTGCCAGTTTCGCAGTACCACGATCCAGTTCTTTCGCACCATCCAAAAGGGTTCCGATTCCTTTATCCAGTGCGGAGGTACCTTTGCCTAATGATTCAATGCCGCTATTCAGCTGCTTTGTACCATCATCAACTTTGTCTGCGCCTTCCTTGAGAGCTTTCGTTCCGGTCAATGCATCAGAGGCACCATCTTTCAATGCAGAACTGTTTTCACTCAGCTGGTCAGCTCCATCTTTCAGTTTTGAAATTCCTGTCTGCAAATCCTTCATTCCATCATCCAGCTGACTGGCTCCTGATGACAGGACAGACGCATTATCACTCAGCATTTGTGCACCGTCTTTCAAAGAGGCCGCAGTGCCTTCCTGCTTGTCCTCAATGCCAGATACGAGCTGTGCAGTTCCGGCTTCGATCTGCTCAGCACCCTGAACGATTTGCGGGGTTGCTGCATCAAGCTGTCCCAAGCCTGCGGAGAGCTGTTTTGCACCGGCATCCAGGGCAGTCATGCCACTATCTTCATCACCAATGATCTGACCCAGAGTCTGATCCAGAACCATCAGCTGACTGCTGAAGACACTGTCTCCGTTTGCAGTAACCAGAACAGTATATTCCTGGAATTCCTTTTCAAAGTCAGCTTTTGCTTTCTGGAAATTCTGCATGGCTTCTTCCGCTGTGGAAGGTGAAGAACCAAGCATTACAATATGATCTTCTTTCCGGGAAGATGCTTGAATCGGTTCTTCCTCTGTGAGTGCAGGTTCTTCTTCTTTGTTTTCAGAAGCTTCTTCTTTGCTTTCAGTATCTTCTTCCGGAAGAGCATTTTCCGGCTCAGCTTCTTTCCGGGATTCCGGTATTTCCTTGATTTCCGGTGTGGAAATAGAGGAAGGAACGGTTTCACATCCTTTGTTCTTTTCTTCTTCCAGCTGCTTTTTCAAATCATCATTTTCACTCTGCAGAGCAGCGAGCTGTTCCTGAAGAGACTTGTTCTCATTACTCAGCTTCTCGTTATTCTCTGAGAGAGTTTTGTTCTCTTCACTCAGTGTCTGATTCTGCTCTTCCAGTGCGGAAAGATCTGCGCTGTTTTCAGTCTTTGCCGGTGCGCTCTTCTTTGGTGCCGCAGCCGGTTTGTTCTGCATTGCTTCAAGAACTGCTTTCGCTTCTGCCATTTTCTCGGCCGCCTGCAGAACTGAGTTATATTTCAGGGCAATCTCTGCGGAAGAAGAACCCTGTGTCATTTTTTCCAGTTCACGGATCTCACTCTGTGTTTTTTTCAGACTTTCCAATGCTTCACCAGTGCCGTCTGAAAGCTGTACGGATCCGTTGTAGAGCTGGTGAACTCTTTCCTCAAGACCGGGATCTTCTGCTGTTCCGCTTCCTTTTAGCATACCTGCATATTGTTTTGCGCCGTCATTGAGTTTTCTGGCGCCTTTGTCAAGAGTATTGATGCCCTCAGACACTGCGCCGGCACCATCAGCGAACTGCTCAGTTCCGGAAGCGATCTTCTCCGTACCTTCCTTCAGGGAGGCGGCGCCTGTATTAACCTGTGTGACACCGTCAGCTACCTGTTCAAAACCGTCTGTGTATGCGTCGATGCCGTCTTTCAGTGAGCTGATCCCGTCTTCTAATGACTTTGCACCGTCCGCAAGGGCGTCTGCGCCGTCCTTCAGATCACTGCTGCCGTCATCCAGTTTTGATACCCCGTCATTCAATGCTTCTGAACCGTCTTTCAGTTTTTCGGATCCGTCTTTCAGCTGTCGGGTGCCATCCTTCAGAGATTCACTTCCATCGACCAGTTCATCCGCTGCGCTTTCGAGCTGATCAAAGGCATTCTGCAGGTCTGATGTATTGAAGTCCATATCCATATCTGAGAGAAGATCTGAGGAAACAACTGTCATGGTCATTCCTGATTCAAAATCGTCTGTGTCTGCTTCAATCTCAACAAATGACGGAATACTGATATCACCGAGTTTGTCTTTTTCTTCCTGGTCGAGGGCCAGACTTTCTTCCAGACCCGGGAAAGCAAGACCGATGGCAAATGTCTTTTTCCCTTCGGAGATCAGTTTTCCATTGGTGACACGGATGGAAGAGAACCTCGAAGTGTCCAGTTCCATACCGCTGACGACCGCAAACGGGACGTGAACCACAGTGTCTTTGCCGTTGAGATTCACTGTCTGTTCCATCTTGTTTTCATAATCAAAGCGAATCTTGACATGTCCTTTTCTGCCGGCAATTTCTTCCGCCGACATTTTCTTTCCGTCCAGTTCGTAGGTAATACGGACATTGACCGGAAGTTCTTTGTCAGTTGTTCCCTGGTAGTAGATATCTTTTCCTTCACTGTTCCAGACCAGTTTCCCGTCACCGTCTTTTGTGAAGCTCTCGTTCCCGCTGACATTCCTGATATCATTGAGTATAGAGGCATCTTCTTTTGACCCCTTACCCGGATTCTTCAGCCAGTCACTGACGATCACATCTTCCGGATTACCGGAAGAGTCGGTAATGACATAGACGGTCTCATCTTTTCCTTCTTCAGGATCCTTTTTTTCTTCTGCCCGGACCGGCAGGATCTCATAACTTCCCATCATCAGCGTACAGGTCAATGCTGTACACAGAACCTTTTTGCTTGTTTTCATGATTTGCCTCCATGTTTATTCTTTCTGAAATGTTGTTTTTGAAATAATTGTGTCGAAGATCATTAAGATCGACGGCAGCAGGAATATAACGCAGGTCATACTGATCAGGGCACCTCTTGCCATCAATGTGCAGAGAGAGCTGATCATATCAATATTGGAATACAGTCCGACACCAAAGGTCGCCGCAAAGAATGACAGTGCACTGATAAGAATAGATTTCGTGCTGGCGTTGAGAGCATTCTGTACAGCCTCCTGTTTTGTGATTCCTTTCATTCTGTCCCTCCGGTATCTTGTTGTCATCAGGATCGCATAGTCCACGGTTGAACCAAGCTGTATGGTGCCGATTACGATTGAAGCGATGAACGGCAGCGGATTTCCGGTATATGCCGGAATTCCCATATTCACGAAGATGCCGAATTCTATCACTGCAACAAGGATGACCGGCAATGTAAAGGACCTGAAGACAAGCCCGATGATTACAAAGATGATCCCGATGGATACCATACTTACGGTATTGAAATCATTGTCTGTGATCGTGATCAGATCTTTTGTGCAAGGAGCTTCACCGATCAGCATTGCGTCCGGATCATAAGATTTTGCGATTTCCGTGAGTGTTGTGATCTGCTCATTTACCTCATTGCTGGCAACTTTGTATTCTGAACCGATCAGCAGCATAGCCCAGCGGTCGGTAATCAGATTCTCGCGGAGAGACTCGGGAATCATGGCATCTGGTATTGCCGGGCCTTTGATCGTGTTGTATCCAAGCACCCACTTGACACCGGGGACCTGTTTCATCTGGTCAGCCATCGCCTGAACATCTTTGTTTTCAACCTGACTGTTCATCATCAGAATGTGTGTGGCTCCTGTTTCAAATTTCTGATTCAGTTTTTCGTTTGCCTGTACACTTGGCAGTGATGCAGGTAATGTGGAATCAAGATTATAGTAGACCGGTGTGTGCTGATAGCCGTATACAGCCGGTATCAGCAACAGCAGTCCAATGGCCAGAAAAAGATATGCTTTCTTTGTGACGAATTCTCCGATTCCGTTGAGATCCGGAAGGATCGTTTTATGAGCAGTCCTGCGGAGAAGGGGATCCATCACAAGGATCATTGCCGGCAGGATCGTCACACAGGAACAGACTCCCAGAATGACGCCTTTTGCCATGACAAGGCCAAGATCAAAGCCAAGTGTGAAACTCATGAAACACAATGCGATGAATCCAGCGACTGTGGTGACGGAGGAACCGATGATGGAACTGAAGGTCTCTTCAATGGCTTTCACCATGGCTTCTTCTTTTTCCAATCCCATCTTCAGACGTTCTTCATAGCTGTGCCACAGGAAGATCGAGTAATCCATTGTGACCCCCAGCTGTAATACTGCCGCAAGAGCTTTCGTTACATAGGAGATCTGCCCCAGAAACATGTTTGTTCCGAGATTATAGACGATCGCAATCCCGATACTGACCAGAAACAGGAACGGTACCAGATAGGAATCCATTGCCAGCATCAGCACAAGAGAACTCAATGCCACTGCCATCATCACATAGACCGGTGCCTCTTTTTCAGAAAGGTCTTCCGTATCCACCAGGATGGCTGACATGCCGCTCAGGAAAGATCGCTCATCCGTGATCTGGCGGATTTCTCTGACGGCCTCAATGGTCTCATCAGATGATGTTGTGTCATCGAAGATGATGAACATCATCGTTGCGTCATCCGTGTTGAATGCCTGAAGGATCTCATCCGGCAGGATCTCAATCGGAACGGAAAGATCCAGCAGGGAATCATACCAGATGACATTCTTGACATGCGGGACTGCCTGAATCTTTTCCTTCAGTGCAGATACCTCTTTTTCTTCCATGCCTTCTTCAATGATCATGGAGAAGGCTCCTGTGCCGAATTCTTCTTTCAGGATGTCCTGGCCCTGCATGGTCTCAATGTCTTTCGGAAGGTAGGTCAGGAGGTCATAATTGACTTTTGTCTTTACGTAGCCGATCCCGGCGGGAATCAGCAGCAGTACTGACAGGATCAGAATAAAGATCCTGTGTTTTACGGTCCATTTTCCTATTTTTTCACCCATTACTTCACACTTTCTGTTAAAATATCGACCAATAGTCGAAAATACATTAATAGTTATAGCATTTTTCGACCAATAGTCAAGAAAATGACGCAAATAGTGAAAAACAGAAAAAAATATGCTTAAATAAAAATGATATGAAACCGGATGGAAAAGCAGCACAGAACAAAAGAATCAAAAAAGATGCGCTGATGCGCACAGCTTTTGAACTGTTTTCATTGAACGGGATCGCCAAGACAACAATTGCGGAGATCGCAGAACATGCCGGTGTAGGAAAGGGAACATTTTATTTCTATTTCAAAGACAAGTATGATATCAGAAATCATATCATTGCCCATCAGTCAGCCCGGATCTTTCTGAAAGCAAAAAAGGAAATTGAAGTTCTGCCGCTTGAGACACTCGAAGAAAAAATCATTGCCCTCACAGATCATGTGATCAACCAGCTGTGTAATGAGCCTTTGACGCTCCGTTTTGTTCATAAGAATCTGAACTGGGGTATCTTTCAGAATTCGGAATTGTATGATGTCAATCTGGAAGGGGCAGATTTCAAAGGCGTTTTTGAGGAGGCGTTCAGGGAGTCGGAAGTCAGATATGACCAGCCGCAGATGATGATCTTCATGATCATTGAACTTGTCGGAAGTACCTGTTATGAATCGATCCTCTATCACCAGCCGCTTCCCATCGATGAAATGAAGCCGTATCTCTTTGATTCGATCCGTGCGATCATGCGTTCACGTGAGATCCATGAGAATCAAGTACAGTAAAGCGAATAGACGTTCGCTTTTTTTCATTGTGTGACACAAAAAAGACCTCATGTCATTCGGACATGAAGTCTGTGTTCCTTACAGATTTCCGTTCAGGTAACGGCAGGCAGCCAGTGCAGCGACAGTACCGTCAGAGGCCGCGGTCGTGATCTGCCGGACCGCCTTTGCGCGGCAGTCACCGGCAACGAAGATACCGGGTGTCTTTGTCAGACAGGTCTCATCAGAAGACAAGTATCCTCTTTCATCAAGAGCCGCAAGATCTGCGAATGCACTGTTTTCCGGAATCAGACCGATGGCGACGAATAATCCGTCACAGAAGACCTTCCGGTTTTCTTTTCCTTCTTCAGTCGTGAAGATCAACTGATCTTTCTTGTCGGCCGGAACTATATCCGATGAGCGATTTGTATCCCGAATGTATCTCATCAGGGAGGAACAACGATCTCCGATAATACGTGCTTTTCTGTCAATGTATTTATCGTATTTCTTATATGTACTGATCCGCTCCCCTCCGATATTGCTTACTTTGAAAAGGATATTGTCTTTATGATCAATAGCCGTATAGATACATATCTTTGGTTCTTCATTTTCTGTTTTGTTTTTGTGAATCGCTCTCTTATGCTTTCCACGACGCTTGCTTTTGCGGATCATATTTTTCGGCCGTGTTCCCTTAAAACTGATTGGAAGAAACGTACAGTCCATCTCGACATCACCTGTCAGGTGTGCATTATCCTGTGACTTTTCCCCAGCTTTATGCAGTTTATGTATCATGTTAAAACAAGTTGTCCGGGATTTATGGATCGTGTATGATTCTTCACTTAATGACAAAGGATAAGAAGCGAAAGGCTTTGCTTTATTGTAGAAACAAAAGGAATAGATCCCATTCCCTAAAAATCGACAAATATGTTTGTCGAAATGCGAAAAAACCCGATATTCTAGATGAATATCGGGTTTTTCGCTTGTATGGCGACACCCTGCGAATTATGTTCAAACTAACAAATAGCTCGGGTTTCTATACAAAAGTGCGCTATATACATTTTTTAGATATCGAGTAGATCTGTTTTATAAACCATAGCGGATAACCCGCCGGTCTGCAACTTCATTATATATAAGGTATAAATCTAGAGGTGTTTACTATGAGTAAAAAACAGCTGCAGTTCATTTGCGGCTGTTTGCTAACTGCTATTCAACAGGTTTCTGGTAGTAGTTCCCGATGATCCTGTCTACCGGATATACGGAGATAAATGCCTTGGGGTCTGCCTTCAGGATACACCGTTCCACATCATGGAGCTGGTCGGCATTGATCGAGGTCACCAGCATCGAATGATCATGATGGCTGTATGCCCCGCTGCATGGAACGACGGTGATGCCGTGGCGCACCATGCCGAATACGGCAGCGATGACATCATCCGGTTTATCTGTAATGACATGCAGGCTGGATACCTTGTATCGTTTGTGTATGGCATTGACGACTTCTTTCGATACATACTGGAAGATGATGGAATACAGCGCCTGGTTCCAGCCGTACAGCCAGCCTGCTGTCATGAGCACGAGTGCGTTGACGGCGAAGATATAGTTCCAGACCGGTCTGTGCAGACGCTGCGACAGATCGATGGCGATGAAATCCGTACCGCCGCTGGACGCATTGGCACGCAGCGACATGGCGACCGAGAAGCCGCTGATCAGACCGCCGAACACACAGATCAGAAGGGCATCCGATGTGATCGGGGGAAGGTCCAGTATGGATGTAAAGAAGGATGTCAGGGAGAACCAGATCAGGGAATACAGGACGAATTTATGCCCGATCCGTTTCCAGACGATCATTGTCGTTGTGATATTCAGAGCGAAATAGATCACGCTGAAGCTGATATGGATGCCGGCATTATCCGCCAGAACCATGGATAAAAGTCGTGAAATACCCGCAAAACCTCCGGGAAATAAATTTCCCGAGCGTACGAACGTATTCATCCCGCAGGAATAGATGAAAGATGAAAGAATGATCAGAAGGATATTCGGTATATCCTTCTTTGTGAATTTGATGTTTAAGAAACTCATAATGCCTGTCCCTCGCTGTACTGCAATTTCAGTCTAGCACAGAAAAGGGCAGGCATTATATGTGACTTTGTTCATTCTGTTTGCAGGTTCAGGATACGTCCGTGATCCAAGGATGGTCCAGTTCTGCGACCAGTTCTTCATACAGGTTGTACCAGCTGACGCATTCGCTGATCACCTCGCTGTCGCCGGAGATCACATTGGCACATTTCTTTAATTCCGCATCCGAGTCCTTCACCATGCGGATATCGATGGGGAAGACCATCCTCTCGGCTGTTTCCGCGATCAGTGTCTTCAGACGCCCGGAATTCGATACCGGCGCATCCACGAAGAAAACTGCTTTAGAAACTTCATGTTTCTGCAGTGCCGCAATGATCCTTTCAATGCCCGGCTCTGTTTTGTCGATGACCGTATACGAAATAGATAACTCTTCTAACACTTCTAGAGAAGAAAGCAAAGAGAAAAAATCAATCAATGAATCATCTCCGTCGAATGATAATTCGGAAAGCATTGATCACTATGATGAATCATTACATGGGCGTGGAGATCAAGAACACGATTATCTTAATGTTATTGGTTATGTGACCACATATGCTGAAGAAAACTATGCTAT
>CADBPK010000184.1 GCA_902796465.1 uncultured Erysipelotrichaceae bacterium
ATGTCTTGAACATTATCAGATTCCGGCTGTGATCTTTGTGAATAAAATGGATATTTCCTTCCGGGAAAAAGCAGATCTGATGCATGATCTTCTGGGACATTTTACCGATGCATGCATTGACTGGTCTGATCCGGAAAAAGAAGAAAAGCTTGCCATGATCAATGATGATATCCTGAACGAATATATGGAGCATGGTTCAGTTTCATCCGGACTCCTGCAGGAAGCGTTCATGAAGAGACAGGTATACCCGGTGCTTTTCGGCTCCGCGCTGAAAGGGGACGGTGTCAGTGATCTTCTGGATCTGATCACGGAAATGGTTCCTGAAAGATCATATCCTGACGAGTTCGGCGCACGTGTTTACAAGATCTCGGAGGATGCACAGAAAAACAGGCTGACGCATATCCGTGTTACAGGCGGTGTCCTGCGCGCAAGGGACAGGATCGGGGAAGATGAAAAAGTTGATCAGATCCGGATCTATTCCGGTAAGGATTATAAAATGCTCCCTGAGGCTGAAGCTGGTATGGTATGTGTCCTTAAAGGTCTGAATCATGCGGAGGCAGGCCAGGGACTCGGTTTTGAAGAATCCAATCCTGTATCTCTTCTGCATGCGTTTATGTCTTATGAAATAGCCGTACCGGAAGGCGCAGACCGGATGACGCTCAGCAGGATATGCAGAAAACTGGCGGAACAGGATCCGCAGCTGCAGATTTCCGTGGATGAAAAGACACACAAGATCTCCGTGCAGATCATGGGTGAGATGCAGAAAGAAATCCTCCAGAAAAAGATCTATGAGGAATGCGGCATCATGATCGGGTTTTCGGAAGGAAGGATCCTGTTTCAGGAGACGATCAGGGAGCCTGTTTCCGGCTCCGGTCACTTTGAACCGCTCCGGCATTATGCCGAAGTACATGTCCGTCTGACACCGCTGGAAAGAAACAGCGGTCTGGAGTTTGTCAATGAATGTATTCCCGATACGCTTTCTGCCGGCTTTCAGAAATCGATCATGGATGCGCTGGAAAGAAAACGCCATAAAGGTGTTCTCACCGGTTCACCGCTGACGGATGTCCGTATTTCCCTGGTTGCAGGGAAAGGACACCTGAAACATACGATGGGCGGTGATTTCCGCGAAGCGGCCGGCAGGGCGGTCAGGCAGGCTCTGATGAAGGCGGATAATATCCTGCTTGAGCCGTATTATGATTTTATTCTGACAGTTCCGGCAGATAATCTGTCATACGCATTGTATGATCTGGAACAGAGGAACGCGTCCGTGAACGTGGAAAATGATGATCAGCGGATGCGGATCACCGGCAGAGGAACTGTCAGAAGACTTATGAACTATCAGAATGAAGTTGTCTCATATACAAAAGGAAAAGGACTGTTTACCTTTCAGCAGGCCGGATACTTCCCGTCGGAGGAACAGGCCAGACTGACTGAAGAAAGCGGGTATGATCCGGAGATGGATTTCCGCAATCCGCCGGATTCAGTATTCTGCGCGAACGGATCGGGTTATATCGTTCCCTGGTACAAGGCGGATGAGTCCATGCATATACAGATCCGTACATCTGAGGAGACAGGTGTTTACAGACGTGAAAGCATACGTGTGCGGGAAGACCAGCTGGAGACGATACTGGAAAAAGCCGCCGGTAATAACCGGAGCAAAAAGAAACCCGGCAGTTCTGCGCAGAAAAAACCAGCAAAACCATACCGCTCAAATGTCGTGCAGCTTCCCAAATACCTAATCGTGGATGGATACAATATTATATATGACTGGCCGGAACTGAAGGAGCTTGCGAAGGACGACCTGTTCAATGCCAGGGAAAAGCTGATTGCGGTCATGGCAGAATACCAGGCATATACCGGGCAGAAAATGATGATCGTCTTCGACGGTTATCAGGTCAGGGACAATTACGGCAGCAGGGATCAGAAAGGAGATCTGCTGGTCGTATATACGAAATATGGGGAGACGGCAGATGCCTACATAGAAAAGACCTCTCTGGATCTTGAGAATCAGTATGACCTGACAGTGGCATCTTCTGACGGTCTGGTGCAGAATGCGATCCTTGCACACGGCGCGCTCAGAATATCTGCCCGTCAGCTGAAAAATATGATCGAAGCGATGGAGACGATCATTCAAAGTGATTTTATGTGAAAACATGCTATAATGCGGACATAGGAAAAGGAGAAATACAAATGGAACAGTTGGAATTTAAATTTGATACTCAGCTGCTTATAGATGGCGAAGATCTTGATGAAGATGAAATCCATGATTATATTACAGAACATTTCAAAGGAGACTGCCTCCTGGTTGTCGGTGATGATACACTGATCAAGATTCATTTCCATACAAATGAACCATGGCAGATTCTGGAATACGGGCAGTCGATCGGCGATATCTATGACGTTGTAGTGGAAAACATGCAGCGTCAGGAAGAAGGCCTGAAAGGTTAAAAAAAAGAAACGGGTTTGATAACCCGTTTTTATAATAGTCCGAGGAAGTTGTTGATCAGGAACAGGATCATACATGTGATGATGGTCCAGGATGTGAAGACGATCTTCCACAGTTTCGGTTCTGCCGCGCCGTGTCGTGCGATCCGGTAATTGATGGTACGGTTGAACAGGCTCAGTGCGACAACGATGTAGATGAGAACGATCATGATGGTCGGGATAATGACAAATCTCTCCGGCAGGGCAATGATCAGCCATGTGAAGAAAGATGTAAACATATGGATCCTGATCGCCGGTTTGATGGAATGGTAGCGCAGTGTAACCAGGGCAAGAAACCAGCCAAGGAAGACTGCAATTGCGGCGTCAGCGATACTGGACTGTGCCAGGGCATACAGGACAGAGGAAGCCAGTACACCGAAGTATCGGTTGTAGTGACCCAGCTGACGCTGTATGATGCCGCGGAATATATACTCGTCACAGATCGGCTGGATCAGGACGGTGAGTACAAAGTAAACGATATTTTTGATGATGTTGTCGGTGGAAGTAAATGCCCCGATAAACGCGTAATCACCAAGTTCCGTGCCGAAGAAATTCCCGAAGATCGAAACGACAAACAGTACGATCAGCATGATTCCGGTTCCCATGCAGCATAGCGCCATTAACTTGGAGAAGGTGATATCCGGCTTTTGCAGATAATCTCTGATCGGGAGTCTCAGCCTTCTGGCACTGATGGAAAAAGGAACAAAGGCAACAAACAGGATCATGACGGAAACAAATACCATTGTGATGAGGTCTGCATCATAACCCATGAATGCCTGCGGCGCATACCTGGCAACCAGGGAAGAACCGTGCCACAGCAGCAATAACAGAGAAATATAAATAATCAGGGAGAGACCAAGGGTATTTACCTGAGCTTTAGCCTGTTTTGTTGTGATGATCTGCGGTTTGTTTGCGGGCATTGTGTGACTCCTCATTCAGACAACAGATATTATATCAAATGGGAAACATATGAACAATGAAATGAGGAGCGGCCAAAAAGAAAAAGATGTTTCCATCTTTTTCTACATTCCGTGTTTTTTAAACAGTTTATCCATAAATTCGGGGAACTGTTCGATCGGGAAATTCTGTATGGCATGTTCTTCGGTCCCGATCTCTGCCAGATATCCGTGCAGCCATACACTCATACAGACAGCTGTCATGACATCCTTTGTCATCGACAGAATGCCTGTCATGATGCCGGTCAGCAGATCACCGCTGCCGGCCTGGGCCAGTGCCTGGGAACCGCTCTGGTTGAAATACATTTCTCCGTTTGGCGCCGCTACGATCGTATTGGCACCCTTCAGCACGACGATCACGTTATAGTCTTTCGCAAACTTTGCGGCATATTCCACTTTCCTGTCCATCAGAACGGAAGTCGGGATATTCAGGATCTCGGCAAATTCACCGACATGCGGGGTGATGATGACCGGAACCCTGACAAAGCGGAGGATATACATGTTATGCACCAGCATCCGGAGAGCTTCAGCATCCAGTACGACAGGTCCTCTGCTGTTCTGCAGGATATAATCCATTGCCTCTGACTTGCGCGGCATAAACACAGCTCCGCTCCCGAATCCCACTGCTGAAGCTTCGGGGAGCACAGATTCGAGTACCGGAATGACGGTGTGCTCAGCAAAAGGATGAAACACCGGTGTAATATGGCGGGATGCCACGATCGGATAGATCTCATGCGGGAGTGCGGCATGGATATAGGAAGCGCCTACTGTTTTTGCGCCGGTGATATTCAGGCTGATTGCGCCGGCCATGCCGTAGCTGCCTCCGGCCAGCAGCATCTTTCCCTGTGTCCCTTTATGGGCATTTTCTTTTTTAGCAGGGAAGTTGCGGAAGAATAATTCTTCATTCATTTCCCGGCAGGAGGAAGAAATGGTATGCGGCAGTCCGAGATCCACCAGAACGGCCTCCCGGAAACATTCATGTTCTTTTCTGAGCATGTGAAATGGTTTCCAGCAGTCCAGCGCAAATGTCACTTCGGAGATGATGGCATCCGAGTCATGGTGATCGGTATCCGCTTCGCATCCGCTGTTGATGTCGATACTGAAAACACGCGCGCCGCTCTCATTGATCCGGCGGAAAAGACTCTTTATTTTTGATTTCAGTTCACCGTGAAAACCAAAACCGTATACAGCATCCACGATAATATCCGCTTTTTTCAGTTCACGTGCGAATTCACGGGGCTTCAGAATGATTCCGGAATCAAGCTCTTCACATGCCTGCATGGCTGCTTCGGTGAGAGGTTTTCCTTCTGCCTGGTATACCTTGCATGCATATCCGGAAAGTTCTTTTGCGATTACATAGCCGTCACCGCCGTTATTGCCTTTGCCGGCAACGATCAAAATGCGGTCTTCCGGACGGATCCGCTTTTTGATTTCTGCCGCCGAAGCCTTTCCTGCATTCTGCATCAGTTCATATACTGAAAAGCCGGAAAGTTTTTCAATTTCCTTCATGCCTTTACTGTCTATGATCATACAAGAGTTCTCTTTTCTAAACGTTTTTCTAAATAAATGATACAGGAAAATGTAAAAAAATGCGATATTTATCAATACTGTGATATAATACACGCGGCTAAAACCTGAAGGAGGTAACTATTATGCCAGTAAAGAAAGTAGAAAAGGAAGAAACAGTAAAGAAATCTACTGAAAAGAAAACTGCCACAAAAGCTGCTGCTAAGAAGGCTCCTGCTAAAAAGGCTGCGGAAGAAAAACCTGCTAAAAAGGCTGCCGAAAAGAAAGTAACAGCAAAGAAGACAGAAACTACAAAAGCTGCTGCTCCGAAGAAAGAAACAGCTGCAAAGACAACAACGAAAAAAGCTGCTGCTCCGAAGAAAGAAACAGCTGTCAAGAAGACTCCTGCAAAGAAGGCTCCTGCAAAGAAAGCTGCTGCTAAAAAACCAGAAGTATTCAAACAGTCAGTTCAGCATTATGAAGATGTCATCAACTGGAAAAAGGGTGAAGCTCATGCTATGGACTGGTTATATATTGAAATCAACGCAGGCGATCTCCTGACAGAAGTTGAGGCAGGCGTTGACAATCTGGATACCTGCTGCAAGGCTATTCTCAACTGCATGCTGGAAGGCGACGGATTTATTGTTGAACCGAGTGAGGAAGACAAGGTTTCCGACAGACTGACAGTACGCTACTATTGCGATAACCTCAGCGCAGATCGCAGAAAATATTTCGACGTATTATAAGCAGTATGAAAAAAGCGAAGGATAAATGATTGTCATGTCGCTTTTTTTATTTGCTTTTTTCTTTCAGCCGGGTGAGAAGGATGGCAGAACCGCTGCCGTACACCGCTTCCGCAAGACCGGTGATCTGACCGGCTGTAAAGCAGAGAAAGGCACAGAACATGCAGAGTATGATGTCATACTGCAAAAGCTTCTGCTCGGCCGACAAAACAAGAAATATGGCTTTCTGCAGAAAGAAAAACATCAGGAAAGCAGTGACCAGATGCAGACCGGAAAGAAAAGACTGATCTGTGCGGTAAGGCACCAGAATGGAAAAAGCAGCTGCCAGAAGAAACAGGATCATATCTCTTTTGACCGGAACCGTTTTGGAAAAGAATGCAAACTCCAGATAATAGAAAACCAGGATGCAGACGGCGGTGATTACAGCAATCGGCGTGAAACGGGCATCAGACAGGAACCCGGTGAAGTTTTTCTCCGCAGACCGCATCAGTAAAAGCGGCAGAAAATACAACATGGGGATCAGACAATACCCGGCAGCTGAGTGAAGCGTGATTCTTTTGAGTTGAAGACCCTGTTTGCGCATATTAAAATTATAGCATCACAGAGTAAATAACAGGCTTCTGAAACGGAAAGGAGAATACTGCAATGAAATCATATCTTGTCTTTGACTGGGGAGGAACATTTATCAAATATGCCCGTATGAACGAAGATGCGGAGATCCTGGATAAAGGAAAAATACCTTCACCGAAGAAAAGCGACACAAAAGAAATATTCTATGAAACAATTGATCAGATCGTTGCGGATTTTCCGGGAAAGCCTGACGGGATCGCCATCTCTTCTCCCGGTATTATTGACAGCACAAAAGGGGAAATACAGGTGATCGGCAGTTTTCCGTACCTGAATAACGCCTGGGTCAAAAAAGAACTGGAAGAAAGGTATCAGATCCCTGTGAGCATTGAAAATGACGGCAAAAGCGCAGCGCTGGCAGAACTGTGGAAAGGCAATCTGCATGATGTAAGGGACGGAGCTGTCGTTGTGATCGGAACCGGGATCGGAGGCGGCATCATACTGGACGGAAAACTCCGGAGAGGACAGCATTTCTTTGCCGGAGAATACAGTGCGGTAAACCTGAATGCATACAGTCCCGAAGAAGACGACAGTTACTGGGGTGCGTTAGGTCACAGAGGATTATCAAAGGAAGTCGCAAAGAGAACAGGTGAAAACCATGAAGAACTGGACGGTGTAGAAGTATTCAGACGCGTCAATGCCGGTGATGCAGCGGCGCAGGAAGCCTTGCGGGCTTACTGCGACAGGTTTGCACTGGAACTCTTTAATCTGAATATCGTTCTCGATCTTTCCAGGATCTGCATCGGCGGCGGTATTTCCGTACAGCCGAAACTGCTGGAATATCTGAAAGACAGTATTGAAGGTCTGAAACAGAAACATCCGGATATCGTAAGCGGAACAGCACTCCCGCTTCCGGAAGTTGCTGTATGCCGATTCTATAATGATGCTAATCTGATCGGTGCGCTTTATCATCATTTATATGAAAGAGAAGCGTAGGCGGGGAGGACAGTGATGAAAAATGTATTCGGAAATAATCTGACTCTGACCTTGTTCGGTGAATCGCACGGACCCGCTGTCGGTGCTGTTATTGACGGACTGCCGGCCGGGATCCGGGTCCCGGAGGAAGCTGTCAGTGCCGTCATGAACAGAAGAAAAGCATACGGAAGGATTTCGACTAGCCGGCATGAAGAGGACAAGGTGGAATTCCTTTCCGGCATCAAAGACGGTTTTACGCAGGGAACACCTGTGACAATACTGATCCGCAATGAAAACGCGGAAAGAAAAGATTACACAGAAAACATCATCCGGCCATCACATGCGGACTATACCGGGCTGGAAAAATACAGGGGATATGCGGATCTTTCCGGCGGCGGTCATTTCAGCGGCAGGCTGACAGCCCCGCTTACAGCTGCCGGGGCAGTTTGTCTGGGCATGCTGGAAAAAAAGGGAATCACGATCGGAACACATATCCTGCAGATCAGAACGATACATGACGAAAGGTTTCATGAAACGGATCCGGCAGATCAGCTGAATGCGCTGAGAGGGAAACAGTTCCCTGTTCTTTCCGATCAGGCAGCGGATCTGATGAAACATGCAATCGCAGAAGCTGCAGATGAAGGTGATTCACTGGGCGGGATTCTGGAAACAGCAGTATGCGGGCTGGAAGCCGGGATCGGTGAACCGTGGTTTGATACGGCAGAAGGAATGATCGCACATGCTGTATTTTCCGTTCCTGCTGTAAAAGGAATATCATTCGGTGCGGGCTTTGATCTGGCACAGATGAAAGGCAGCGAAGCGAATGATGCATTCACGGCAGAAAACGGAAAGATCAAAACTATGACCAATCACAGCGGCGGTATAGCCGGCGGTATTACAAATGGTATGCCGGTGCTTTTTCGTACGGTCATCAAACCTACGCCTTCGATCGCGAAAGAGCAGAGATCGGTAGATCCTGAAACTCTTGAAGAAAAGATCATTGCGGTAAAAGGAAGGCATGATCCCGCAATCGTGCACAGGGCATGCCCGGTGATCGATGCCGTTGCGGCACTGGTGATCACTGATCTCTGTATAGAAAGATATGGCGCTCTCTGGTTTACGGAAAAAGATAAAAGATGAAATTGAAAGATGATAAAAATATTATCCTGATCGGTATGCCGACGTCAGGGAAGACAACGATCTCAGCCCGTCTGGGAGAGAGGCTGCATAAACAGGTGCTGCATATGGATTCCATGATCGAGGAAGAACTGGGGATGTCCATAAGTGACTGTTTCCGGCAATATGGGGAGGACTGTTTCCGTGATGCGGAAACAGATCTCATACGCAGAATCTGTACCTGCAGAGGCTGCGTGATCTCATGCGGAGGCGGAGTGATCAAACGGGAAGTAAATATGAAGATGCTGTCTGAAAGCGGCATCGTATTCCTGCTGAGGAGAGATTTTTCTCTGCTTTTCCCGACTGAGGACCGGCCGCTCAGTTCTACCCGGGAAGATCTGGAAAAGCTTTATCGCGAACGTAAGGAACTATACCGGAAATACAACGATCATGTGGTAATCAATAACGGCACGGTTGATGAAACTGTGGATGAGATCATCAGGATACTCGAAGAGGAATATCAGGAAAAAGAAAGACAGTAAAATGGATGTGATCATTCAAAAAGGAAATCTGCATGATGTGGATATTGCGGTTCCTTCCAGCAAATCCGTTTCCATCCGGGCACTGATCGCCGCAGCACTGGCGGAAGGAGATTCTGAGATTTATGGTCTCAGCATCTGCCGGGATACAGAAACGGTTATAAAGGTGCTGGAAGAACGCGGCATTTCCATGCAGAGGACACAGGACAGATTAATGATCCGCGGACAGGCAGACAGCCGCTTTTTTTCCGGCGGTTCTGTTTTTTGCGGGGAATCTGCAACTGCGCTTCGTTTCCTGATCCCGCTGGCTGCATGCGGAGAAGATGAGACAAAGTTCTGCGGAGAAGGGCGGCTTTTGAATAGACCGCTGTCCGTTTACGAAACACTCTTCCGGGACCAGGGACTGCTGTTTCAGCGTGACGCTGGCTGTTTAATAGTCAGAGGAAAACTGAAATCCGGGAAAATACGGATTCGCGGTGATATTTCCTCGCATTTCACCAGCGGGCTTTTGTTTGCCCTTCCGCTTCTTGAAAAGGACAGTGAGCTGGATATTATTACAAATCCTGTATCAGAACCATATATAGATCTTACAGTTGATGTGCTGAACAAAGCCGGGATCTATATCGAACGGAAAGAGAACAGGTTTTATATTCCAGGTTCCCGGCGGTATCATGCATTCTCCATGCGGATACCGGGTGATGATTCCCAGGCAGCGTTCCTGATCGCTCTGTCACAGATCGGACGGATCGGTGTGCATATTCCGAATATGGCACATGATTCCCTGCAGGGAGATCATGTGATCTTACAGTTGATCCGGGACATGGGCGGTGTTGTCAGAAAGGAAACGGAAGGTTTTTCCTTTTCTCCCGGCGAGTTGAAACCTTTGTCCGCCGATCTGCGGAACTGTCCGGATCTCGGACCGGTTCTTTTTGCGCTCGCTTCACAGACAGACGGCATATCAGAATTCCATCATGCCGAAAGACTGCGGGATAAGGAAAGCGACAGGATCCGGTGCATGCAGGAAGAACTGGCAAAAACCGGCTGCCGTATGAAGATCAATGACGGCTGTGTCAGGATAAAAGGAAAACCCGGCATGCCGGATGATATGATATTTGACGGACATGGGGATCACAGAATTGTTATGGCGCTTTCTCTGCTGGCATTTGCCGGCAGCGGAACTGTCCGGATCCACGGATGTGAAGCTGTCCGGAAAAGCTACCCGGATTTCTTCAGGGATCTCGCGGCTGCAGGTGCAGAGATCCGGTTCGTGAATAGTGAAAATGACTGAACCTGACCGCATCAAACGTGATATATTTGGAATATGACTTTAAGAGAAAGATTTATAGGGGACAGAGAATTTTACAGGAGAACAGCGAATATCGCTGTTCCTTTAGCGCTTCAGAACATGCTGATGAGCTGTATGTCCATTGTCGATACGCTTATGGTTTCGTGGATCGGCATGGTTTCCGCTGTCGGAACCGCAGCCCAGATGGATGTCCTGTCCGGGACGATCTCATATGGGATCATCGGCGGAATCGGTATGTTTGCGGCGCAGTTTTTCGGTGCAGGGGATGAGAAAAACCTCAAAAGATGCACCGGACTCTGCCTGACACTTGTTCTTGCGAACGCGCTGATCTGGTTCTCGCTCGCTGCTTTTTTTGCGAGACCGTTTCTTGCATTTTATATCCATGATGAACAGGTCATAGAGAACGGTGTGAAATATCTGGGCATCATGAAGTTCTCGTTTCTGTGCAGTGCTGTTTCCTTCTGTCTCAGCAGTATGTACAGAAGCACCCATCAGCCAAGAACCGCACTGATCATTTCCACGATCTCAGGTATCGCGAATATCATACTGAACTGGCTTCTGATCTATGGAATCGGACCGTTTCCGGAAATGGGCGTGCAGGGTGCGGCGTTGGGAACATTGCTGGCATCAATGCTTTCATGTATTATCCTGATCACGCACGCCAACATGACAAAACAGATATTTATCGGAACGCCGGGGGAAATGTTCTCTTTCAATAAAGATTTTGCGCTTCCGATCCTTGCCAGAAGTTATCCGCTGATCATCAACGAGGCGATTTTCAGCGTAGGGCAGACACTGTTTGTCAAAGCATTCGGGGAGCTCGGCAAGGAACAGATGGATGCGTATTATGTCGGAAAACAGATTTTTGAGGTCATGACAACCGTGATCTACGGCTACGGAAATGCTGTGCAGATCCTGCTGGGGACATGTCTCGGCAAAGGAAACATACAGCAGGCCAAAAAAGAATGTGATTATCATCTCGGTCTCGGCTTTATGATCGCGTGTTTCATCGTAACTGTATTATGTTTATTGGCAGGAAAGATGGTTTCCCTGTTCGCCCTGACCGATCCGGTCACTGAACATCTTGCGGTACTGATCGTTTATGTCTTTGCTCTGAAAGCTTCGCTGCGCCTGTTTAATTTCATGATCTTCTGCATTCTGCGATCCGGCGGGGATGTTCAGTATATCCAGTTCCTGGATGCGGGGATTGAATGGATCGTCGGGCTGCCCAGTGCTTTTATTTCGGTTTATGTGTTCGGTCTGCAGAATATCGCACTGGTTCTTCTGATCACCCAGATCGAACAGCTTGTCAGGTTTATTCTCGGTATCCGGAGAGTGAAATCCTATAAATGGGCAAATGATCTGACGCAGCTTGTGACAGAATAGAGTATAATCTTATCTATGAATGGTATGAAGAAAAACGAAATCTTGATCCTGGCTGTCCTGGTGCTTGTTGCATGCGGTGTTATTCTGTTTATGAAACTGGGAAGCGGGAACAAAGATAAAACAACAGTTGAGATCCGGTATTATTCCGCAAAAGGGGACTATACGGTCGTAAAGGAATTTGACCCGTCCGCAGATGCGGTATATCACGTAGACGGTAATTACGGCGGTCTGGAAGTGGAAGTCAAAGACGGCCGCTGGCATGTTATAAATGCTATATGCCCCAACCATGACTGTGAAGGCATGGGATGGGCATCTCCTGGTGAGATCATGCCGATCACATGTCTGCCGAATTCTATAGTAGTAATCGAGAAAACAGAATGAATGTAAGCAAAACAAAACACTTTGTATATCTTGCCATGCTGTGTGCTATGGCGATTACCCTCAGCCTCATTGAATCGATCTATATCGGCTCCTTTATGTACGGGATCCGGATCGGACTGGCGAATATTATTGCCCTGATCACGATCCATATGATGGGAATCAGGGAAATGGTCATCGTAAATATCATGAGGGTAGTTATATCAACATTAATGAGAGGCCTGATCTTCGGCAGTACTTTCTGGATCTCCCTGGGCGGCGTGGCGTTATCCAGCATCGTTCTCATTATCACTTACCGTCTGCACAGTTCCGTCATGTTCTCATCTGTGCTCTGCGCGATCGCACATTCTGTCGGACAGGTGATCGTGGTGGTTATGTTTTATATGCAGCCGGCATTTGCGGCGATCCTTCCGTATCTGCTTGTCGGTTCCGTGCCTATGGGCATCATGACAGGCATCGTTGCACAGCTCGTACTGAGTCGTATCGGTTCTCTGCAGAACAATTAAAGAAAAGAAAAACAGCGGATCTTCAAGAAACGCTGTTTTAAGATTATTTCACTGCTTCTTTCAGTGCTTTGGAAGCTTTGAATGCCGGTGCTTTTGATTCCGGAATTTCAATTGTTTCCTTTGTGGCAGGGTTGATGCCTGTACGTGCCGGACGTGTTTTGACCTCAAATTTACCAAAGCCGCTGATAGAGATCTCACCGCCGTCTGCCAGTGTTTCCGTTATTTCTGCAAACACTTCATTTACAACAGCTTCTGCTGCCTTACGCGGTAAACCTTTGTTGTTGGAAATCCTTGTGACGATATCTTTTTTGGATTTCACTAAGATCGCTTTTGTCATATTGCCTCCCATGTAAACGATTTTTAAAATGTATTTTAATTATAAATATTTACGAAAGATTTACAATTCTTTCGTAAAAAAAACCGGTTATACAGCCGGAATAATGGCAGGGGTGGAGAGAGACGTTCAATACGCCTCACACTATTCGAAAGTGTAGTATTTATCGGTATTTTCGCGTATTCATTACCTTCAAAAAACATAGAAATTCGAAAAAAGTATGCCACAA
>CADBPK010000185.1 GCA_902796465.1 uncultured Erysipelotrichaceae bacterium
GTTCCCTTTCCGTCATAAAAATCATCCTCCGAATATGTTATTCGCAAAGATGATCTTTTATCACAGATCCAGTTTTTCCTGGTGGAAGGCAACCGGTCCGAAGCTTTTTCTGTGGATCGGTGTGATGCCGTATTTTTCGATCGCTTCCAGATGTGCTTTGGTCGGATAGCCTTTGTTGGAGGCAAAGCCGTACTGCGGGTACAGTTTATCATATTCCTTCATCAGGCGGTCACGCGTGACTTTTGCGAGAATGCTGGCAGCGGCGATGGAAATGCTTTTCTGATCCCCTTTCACAAGAGAGATCACGGTCTTTCCGTCGATCTCCAGCGGCATGGCATCGGTCAGGATGACTTCCGCTTCGCTTTCCCTTGCCATGGCATCCATTGCCATCTGGTCTGCCCGGTAGATGTTATAGCGGTCAATATCCTCTTCACTGACCTCCCTGATCTCAAACCAGAGTGCATCTTCCAGGATCGTATCATACAGCCGTTCCCGCTTTTTCTCACTGACAGCTTTGGAATCATAGATATCAGGGTTTTCATATCCGGCGGGAAAGATCACCCCTGCCACGGTCAGCGGGCCGGCCAGAGGTCCCCTGCCGGCCTCATCCATGCCGAGGACCAGTTTTCCTTCCGGCCAGTATGCATGTTCGTAATCATTCGGGCATATCTTCTTCATCAGCACTCTCCAGTGTAAATCTTCCCAGTTTCCCCTTGCGCAGTTCATGGAGAAAATACTCCGCGCTCCGTTTTGTGTCAAGTACACCGTTCTCTTTCAGGAACCTGTTTTTCTCAGCGATCGCCTTCAGCATGCCGTTTGCGTTGACATCCCCGCTTTCGAACCGTTCTTCCAGAACACCCGGATATCTTCTGCGGATCAGGGAAATGGTATCCATTGCCAGCATCTTCCTGTCGAGGATCTCATCATTGATCGATCCGATCGCAGCCAGCAGGGAACCGGTCTTCTCATCTTCGAATTTCGGCCAGAGGACACCCGGTGTATCCAGGATATCCAGATCCGGATCCACATGGATCCATGTCAGGGATCTTGTCACACCCGGTCTGTCTTCCGCCTTCACCGTTTTCTTCCCGGAGATCCGGTTGATCAGCGTGCTCTTGCCGACATTCGGAATACCTGCGGCCATAGCCCTTGTTGCCCGGGGATTGATGCCCCTGCGGCGCATACGGGCATGTTTCTCTTTCATCAGTTCAGCGGAGGCGCGTACGATCTTGTTCTTGACATTTTTGTCTTTCATCAGATCCAGCGGGATGCACAGGATATCATCATGTGTCAGGCTGCGGATCCATTTTTCTGTTTCTTCGGGATCGGCCATGTCGGTTTTTGTCAGGATCACCAGGCGCGGTTTCTGCGGCGCCATTTCAGCGAGCATCGGATTCTTCGATGCCAGGGGGATCCTGGCATCCCTGAGTTCGATGATCATATCCACCGCCTTCAGGCGTTCTTCCATCTGCCGCCGGGCTTTTTCCATATGTCCCGGATACCATTGTATTACTGCCATATTTCTTCTTCTTTCTATTCCTTCGGAATGCAAAAAAACCGGAAATCACGATCTCTCATGATCACCAGTTTCTGGGACCGAACTGATTCAGGGGATACAGGATCATAATTCCTTTTGAAATGATCTTGTCACGCTTGAACGGACCGTAGTACCGCGAATCCGTGGAATGCGGCCGGTTGTCCCCCATGCAGAAATATTCGTCTTCTCCCAGTGTTATTTCTTCCATATCATCGGTAAACACACCGTTGTAAGAATCTTTATAAGAGGAATTCAGGAAATCCTCCGGTGTTTTTTCCCCGTTGATATACAGCTTCCCGTTTTTAAAAGAGATCGTTTCCCCCGGAAGGCCGATCGCCCGTTTGACCAGGTATTTATCCGATTCTTCCTCATAGATGATCACGATGTCAAACCGTTTGATGCCGTCCATCCGGTAGCCGAGCAGATTGGAAACACCGATTGCCCTGTTCTGCAGCGTCGGATACATGGAACTGCCTTCGACCTGGACGGGACGGATGACGAAATGGATCAGCAGAAGACCGATGATCAGGGAGATGATCACATCACGCAGAAATGAAAAGATTTCCTTCATCAGGGAAGGTTTGTTTTCCTGCGGTATCTCATCCAGATGGATGACCTCTGTCTCAATATCTTTCTCTTCCATAAATACCATTGCATATTATAACAAAAAAGAGGAATGAATTCCCCTTCTTTGCCAATTTTACTTTTTAAGATCGCGACGGTCTTCCTTGATACGTGCGTTCTTGGCAGACAGACCTTTCAGGTAGTTCAGCTTAGCGCGGCGTACTTTACCATAGCGGACGACTGTGATTTTGTCGATGATCGGTGAATGAACCGGGAAAGTTCTCTGAACACCTACACCGCCGGAGATCTTACGTACTGTAAATGTTTCTCCGATTCCACCGTTGTTCTTGGCGACAACAACACCCTCATAAGCCTGGATACGGGATTTCTGACCTTCACGAATACGTACATCAACACGCACAGTGTCACCAGGTTTGAAATCAGGAATGTCATCTCTTAACTGATCTTTTGTAATCTTGTCAACTAAACTTAAATTCATGATCCTAATTCTCTCCTTTTCTGTATTGATCATCCGTTCATGGTCTGTTGTTGCGGCCAGCGGAACAGTGATGCGCAGTTGCGCCTGTCTATATTAACATGAACTGAACGCACCTGCAATGCTTTATTACATGAATTTCAGACGGAGATCCATTCTGTTTCGAGACGGCTGTCTTTCGGGACGATACGGATCACATGATCAAAGATATCA
>CADBPK010000186.1 GCA_902796465.1 uncultured Erysipelotrichaceae bacterium
CCGGATTGAGGAGGTGACCAATGCCAGCGCCGATACCATTGATACCTATTACGATTTCTATGTCATTTATGTTACAAGGGACGGAAAACAGGTAGAAGGCTGTATTTCCAATCCGGTATCGGGACTTGAAGTTGGAGATCAGGTCAGGATCAAATATATTGAAACCAATCCAGAGTATCCGGTATTTATTTCCAAAATATGATCAGTACTAAAAGAATCTTCCGCCAGAAATGATCAGAACGGAAGATTCTTTATTATCACGCATTTATCAGAGGAAGGATTTCAGTTAAAATAAAAATAACGAATATCAGGATCTTGACGAAAATAACGGTAAAAAATTTATTATTTTCATATATGTATAATGCTTCGGAAAAGATGACGGATGGAGTTGAATATGGATCTATCAAAATACGAAAAAAAGCATGTACGCATAACAGATGACGACGGGAATATTTTTACCGGCCTAGCCAGTTATGGTGGAAAAGATTTTTTAATGCATGCATTCGGCAAAGATGAAGATGGCATTTTTATAGAAGATGTCCTCATTTACAGATCACAGATCAAATCCATTGAAGAGATAAAGGTACATGGCACGGCTGAATTATCTACAGAACGGATGACTCTCCGCAGATACTGTCCGGAAGATGCGGAACATTTGTACAGAAAGTTCGGAAAGGATCCTTCCATGTATCAATATTCCGGATGGAATCCTTATCGCACACTTGAAGCTGCACAGGAAACAGTGAGACGGTTTATTGACAGTTACGATGATGCACATACCTATTCCTGGATCATGGATGTCGATGACGTGCTGATCGGTACGATCGGAGCTTATGACTATAAAGACGGGCAGATCGAGGTCGGTTTCAGTGTTGTGCCGGACTGGCAGGGACGCGGATACGCGACGGAAGCACTGGAGACAGTGCTGGAATATCTGACGGAAAACGAAGGTATCCCCTGCGTGACGGCATGGTGCGCATCTGATAATGCCGGTTCACGGAAAGTCCTGGAAAAGGCAGGCATGCAGTTTGTCCGTACAGAAAAGGACGGCCTTACTGTCGGAGATAAAGTATACGATCAATTGATTTTCGAATACCGGAAAAATGCGTGATTCCGGCGGATAGCGTTATATATCAGCTTGTCTGATATACTTTTTTCAGAAACAGCAACTACTTAACCAGAAAAGGAGCAGATCATATGAAATCAGATTATATCCATCTTGTGGATTCCCACTGCCACAGCTGTCTCCGCTGTGTGCGTGCATGTCCTACAAACGCGATGACGTATCTCCGGAATTCCCCGCGAATCGAAGCAAATGAGTGCATTCTCTGCGGCAGGTGCTACGCAGCCTGCCCGCATGATGCCAAATCGACGAAATCCGACCTGAAGCGGGTCCTTTCATGGCTGGATGCGGGAGAAGAAGTCATTCTCAGTGCTGCCCCGAGTTTTGCGGTCATCTGGAAGAATATCGGCATTGTGAAAAACATGCTGATAAGAAGAGGATTTAAGGATGTAAAAGAGACAGCGGAAGGCGCCGCAATGGTTTCACGTGCCTATATCAATCTGATGAATGAGCATAAGATGAAGAACATCATTACAACCTGCTGTCCGGCGGTCAACACCCTCATCGAAAAAGAGTTTCCCGACCTGATCGACCAGATGGCACCGGTAGTCTCCCCTCTCATTGCGCACGGACGCATGATCCGACAGAATCATCCGGATGCGAAGATCGTTTTCCTTTCACCGTGTATCGCAAAATACAAGGAGATCGAAGAAGCCAGGTTCGCCGGTTCCATTGATGCCTGCATCAGTATGGAAGAAGTGATCGGCTGGCTCAAAAATGATCTGGATGAATCGGAAGAAGGAGAATGGACGGAATTCGAAGGTTCCATATCCAGAGTTTATCCGACTGCCGGCGGCGTGATCGCAACACTGCCGGAAAATGAATATTATGATTATCTTCCTGTAGACGGCATCGAACGTGTTAAGGTCATGCTGGAAGCGATCCGGAAAGGAGAACTGGAAGGATGTCTGCTGGAAGTCAATTCCTGCCGCGGTGCATGCCTGGAAGGTCCCCTGCTCTCCCATTACAAACACAGTGAATTCTCTGCCCACCGCAGCATCCGCAGAGCTGTTTCCAATAAGCCAAAGATTACCGCCGGTGAACTGCCTGTAGACATGAAAGCTGAATGGAAAGCCTCCCCTGTTTATCATCCGGTTCATACGGAAGAAGAGATCAACAAGCAGATGATCGCCATGGGCAAGAGCTCCCCGATGAAGATCCATAACTGCGGCGGATGCGGATATGAAACATGCCGCCTGAAAGCGATCGCTGTTCTGGACGGGAAAGCAGATCCGAAGATCTGTCTTCCGGATGCGCTGGAAAGAGCACAGTCTCTGGCGGATGTCGTATTTGACAATACACCGAACGGCATCATCGTTACCGACGAAGAACTGCTTGTCTATGACATGAATACCAGTGCCAGGAAAATGCTGAACCTGGATATGGTCAATCCTGTCGGCATGCCGCTTGAAGGAATCCTCCCAAATGAGGATCTTCTTGACCTGATACGGAAAACGAAGTTCAAGACTTCTCATTTCCACTGCTACTACGACATGTATGACAAACTTTTCGAACATGCCATCGTCAATGTCAGGAGCCAGTCTCTCCGTGTCATTATCCTGATGGACAGAACTGCGGAAACACTGCAGGAAGTTGCGATGGCTGAAGCACGCGCCAAGACGATGGAAGTTACGCAGAAAGTCATCAACGAGCAGATGCGTACGGTTCAGGAGATCGCGTCCATGCTCGGTGAAACAACCGCAAGCTCCAAGGTTGCCCTTCTCAACCTGCAGAAAGTCGTCAACGGAGAAAAGATATGAACAAACAGATCCACGTAGACGCCGCCTGGAAATCCCTCTTTCATTACGGTGAGGAACTGTGCGGCGACAGGGTCATGATCAAACGAAATGACAATTCGTTTGTCATGGTCCTGGCTGACGGACTTGGTTCCGGCGTTAAAGCCAATATCCTTTCCACCCTTACCAGCACGATCATTTCGGAAATGATCTTCGAAGGCCTGCCCCTGTATGAAGCGGTGGAGACCATCGCAGCCACCCTGCCTGTCTGCTCGGAAAGAGAAGTTGCCTACAGCACATTTACGATCCTGCAGATCGATTACAGCGGCAAAGCGCGTCTGGCACAATATGATAACCCGCTTGCGGTATGGATCCGTCATAACCAGCTGATGAACATCGAAAAGAAAGAAGTCATGATCAGCGGCAAAAAGATCTATGAGTCTGAATTCATGCTTGAACCGGATGATCATATCCTCTTCTTCTCAGACGGTATCCTGTATGCGGATACGGATATGAAACTGAACTATGACTGGGGGCAGACAGATGTCGAAGCTTTTCTGGAAGGAGCCATCCAGGATGATGATCCTGCCAGAGAGTGCTCCAGACTCCTGCTGGCTATGGTAAACAGTTTGTACGACGGCAAACCGAGCGATGACTGTACTGTCGCTTCTGTCCGGATCATACCAGCAACAGAAACTGTCGTCATGGCCGGACCTCCGAAAAATAAGGAAAATGATGAAAAGGTATTGTCAAGACTGCTGAAAGCGACCGGACAAAGGATCGTATGCGGCGGCACGACCAGCCAGATCGTCGCCCGGCATCTGCATACGGATGTTGTTCCGGATATGGATACTCCGCTGAGCGATGTACCTCCGAAGGCATTCATCAAAGGGATTGATCTGTGCACAGAAGGTCTGATCACCCTGCAGAAAGTCAGTCTGCTTCTGCATCATTCATGCAAGGATCCGGAATTCTATGAAAACCTTCTCTTATCAAAGGAAAAAGACGGTGCGACATGCCTTGTAAAAGCACTGGCAGAATCCAGTGCAGTCACCTTCCTGCTTGGTCTTTCGGAAAATGCCGGACATCATAATCTGGGAAGTGATGTATCTCTGGAGGCAAAGAAACTGGTCGTCCGTGAGATTGCTTCCTGTCTGGAAGAATTGGGCAAAATAGTCACCATCGAAGAGCTGTAATACCTTCGAATACATAAAAAAGTGAGAACGCAGACATATATTGTCTGCGTTCTTTGAAGGTAAAGAAAAAGCAGTGATACAGTTTCCCGTATCACTGCTTTTATGATTCTGCTTATCAGATAATTTCACCGTTGGATTCGCAGACTTTCTTGTACCAGAAGAAGGAGTCTTTCTTCGATCTGGAGAAGTCACCTGTTCCGTCATCATGTCTGTCTACATAGATGAAGCCGTATCTCTTTGCATACTGACCTGTTCCGGCGGAAACGAGATCGATCGGACCCCATGTTGTGTAGCCGATCAGCGGAACACCGTTTTCACATGCCTTCTTCATAGCCTCAACATGGCCCTTGAAGTAGGAAATACGATAATCGTCATGAATGGAACCGTCTTCCTCAACCTTGTCAAATGCGCCGAAGCCGTTCTCTACGACCATTAACGGCAGATGCGGATATCTGTCAGCCAGGCATTCGAGTGTGTATTCCAGTCCGTCCGGATCGATCTGCCAGCCCCAGTCGGAAGCTTTCAGATACG
>CADBPK010000187.1 GCA_902796465.1 uncultured Erysipelotrichaceae bacterium
CGGCCTGATGGTCTATTTCTCTGTCATCTACATTCTCTGGGGTGTTACATATACGATGATGGATATTCCGTACTGGTCCATGATCCCGGCTGTGACGGATACGCCGGCTGACCGTGAAAGCCTTTCCGTTGTGGGCAGAACATGTGCCGGTGTCGGCAACGCGCTGATCACTGTCGGAACGGTCATGGCAGTCAAACTGCTCGGCGGCGGTGTCGAAAGAACCGGATTCCGCTGGTTTGCGCTGATCGTATCAGTCATCTTTGTCGTGACAGAAGTCGTTCTGTGCATGACCATCAAGGAAAAGCCGGCAGAAGGTTCCATGAAAACCACTTCTGTCCGCGAAATGTTCCAGTCCCTGTTCCATAACGACCAGGCTATGGTGACCGTACTGACGATTATCCTGATCAACTGTGCGCTGTATATCACTTCCAACTTCATCATCTATTTCTTCAAATATGATGTGGCAGGCTCCAACTGGCAGGGAAACTATACCCTGTTTACAACGGTAGGCGGCGGCGCGCAGATTCTCGGCATGATGCTGCTGTATCCGATCCTGCGCAGATCGATGTCCAACGAATCCATTTTCAAACTCTGTCTGAAGAGCGCCATGGCAGGATATGCACTGATCCTGATCCTCTGCTTCACGGGGCTGGCGCATAATATCGTCCTGCTGTGTGTATGCGGACTGCTCGTATTCATGGCCAACGGCATTCTGACGGTACTGACGACCGTCTTCCTGTCAGGCTCTATCGATTACGGTGAATACAAGACAGGCGTCAGGGAAGAGAGTGTTATCTTCAGTATGCAGACATTTGTCGTCAAGGCAGCCAGCGGCTTTGCCGTCTTCCTGACCGGCATCGGTCTGGATCTGATCGGTCTGACCGGCAATGCCGATACAACAGGGGAGATCGCTGTACAGAGCGCCGGGACGATCCTCGGTCTGCGTCTTCTGATGACGATCATTCCGATCCTCGGCCTGTTTGCGGCTTTATATGTATTCCGCAGCAAATTCCAGCTGACCGATGAATTTACCGAGAAGATCGCACACGAACTGCGAACCAGGAAATCAGGAGAATAGAATATGTTACTGAAATGGGAATTATCTGCGACGACCGAAGGCGGACATATTTCGGAAACCGGTGAAAAGAAATTCTCTGCCGGTGAACTGCATATTGAAACGACTGTACCGAAATGCACTATCCAGAAAGCAGCCGGTCAGATCGATATGAAAGTCGGGAATGATGAAAAGATCTTCATGAACGGTTACCAGACCTGGACAGACTGTCCGGAGTATTCCGTTAACGATCATATCCGCGGACTCAATAAGCTTCCCCGGAAGATCATTGATCACTACAGCTTTGACCGGTACAGTGATTATCATTTTGTGGAATATCCGGATAAAAAAGGTATTCTGCACGGATTCTCCTGGTGCTGGTTCCGCAAAGGAGAGAATTATCGTCTGTTCGCTTCCCTGAATGAAAAAACCGGCTACACGATGTTCCGGTATAACCATAAAGAACAGAAACTCTTTCTGGAAAAAGACTGTGCCGGACTGGTATGTGAAGGAAGAGTAAACTTTTTTGACCTGTTCTATGCGGAGGGAAGCGAAGAAGAAGTATTTGACGCCTGGTTTGCCGCACTGCAGATCAAACCACTGACAGATAAAAAACTCTTCGGATATTCCAGCTGGTACAATCGCTATCAGGATATCAGCGAGGCAGCAATCCGGCAGGATCTTGCCGGCTGTATGCGACTGTTTGAAAAAGGAGACCTCTTCCAGATCGATGACGGCTGGGAACCGTTTGTGGGTGACTGGCTGACGACAGATCAGAAGAAGTTCCCCAACGGTCTCAAAGAGATCACGGAAGATATCCACAAAGCCGGATTCAAGGCCGGTCTGTGGCTCGCTCCCTTTGTGGCTGAAGAAAAATCCGATGTTTACAGAAATCATCCGGACTGGTTCCTGAAAGTAAACGGCGGACCATGGAAAGCCGGCTGCAACTGGAGCGGTTATTATGCACTGGATATCGATCATCCGGAAGTAATGGAATATCTGCGTGAAGTGTTCCGCACCGTATTTGATGACTGGGGCTTTGACCTTGTCAAACTGGACTTCCTGTACGCTGCCGCTCCGTACGGCAATGCGCTGGAAACAAGGGCAGGACGTATGTACAGGGCAATGGAATTCCTGCGTGAAGTATGCGGCTCCAAAGAGATCCTCGGCTGCGGCGTACCTGTTATGCCGGCTTTCGGTCTTGTGGAATACTGCCGGATCAGCTGCGATGTATCGCTGGACTGGAATGATGTTCCTTACATGCGGATCATTCACCGGGAAAGACCTTCCACAAGGAATGCAGTACACAACATTCTCTCCAGAAGGGCACTGAACGGGAGAGCTTACGGATCAGATCCTGATGTATTCTTCCTGCGTGAGGAGAACTGCAGACTGACGAAAGATGAAAAGGAAGATCTTGCCAAGCTGGACGCGCTGCTGGGCAATGTGTTCCTGACCAGCGACGACCCAAGTGTCTATACAATGGAAATGGCGGAAAAGTACAGGGTCCTGCGCGGTTTCACAAAAGCTGAAAATGTGAAAGTATATACCGATGGGGGAATCCGTGCTGAATTTGATCTGAACGGCAGGCATCAGAGGATAAAACTGTTCAAAGACAAGAAATGGTAAAGACAGACTGCGGCAGGAGTACATAACTGCCGCAGTTTTTTCTTTGTTCTGACGCTGAGAAAAGATACAATAAAAAGGGAAAAGGGGATGAATATGTATTACGTACAAGACGGCACACAGAGATGCGGACTATATGAATGCCGCAAATGCGGCACACGCTTTCTGGATGAAAGAATTGCACCGGTTCTGAACTGCCCGTACTGCGGGGAAGAATCCGTTGATATGGAGATCGGCCCGGATGATGAGATTCCGCAGTATGAGGAAACAGCGGTTCTGCTGGAAGTGATCGAGGGAGAAGAGAACGTAGAACGTTATGACGCGCTTCTTTCCCTTGCCATTACCGGCGGCAACTATGACTGGATATAAGGCTGGAACGAAAAAAGTCCTTCCGTGTACGGAAGGATTTCTTTTTATACCTCTATACTGGTGCGGGGCATCTGTACAAAGCAGTGAATGTCATTCTGCTCACAGTACAGAGCCAGTTTGTAAAAAGCCACTTCAGTTTTTTCGACCAGGGGGATCATTCCCTTTACAGGTTTATCCAGACGGGAGAAGAAATTATCCCAGTGAAGCGGGATGATCAGCTGCGGTTTAACTTTTCCGGCTGTTTCCGCAAAGAACTTCCTTTCGGTCTCCGCATCTGCTTTGGCCAGACCCGCGACTCCCAGGAACAGAACATCTGCCTGAAAACCGTCTAATTGTCCTTCAATGTAATTGAAACTCGGACGGATCAGGTATTTTTTGTTTTCTGCTTCAATATAGAAATCGTAGGAACCGCCTTCCTTGTAGTCTCTGAGCTTTGCCGGCTGGACAAGCGGCACTGTGATTTCCTCGCCGAGATCATTGTTCAGGATCGTCGGTTTGGAATGAATGGAAGGAATCACGGTGATCCGGAAATTGCCGACCGTGTATGTTTCGCCGCCCTTGAATTCCTTCAGTCTTGAAGCAGGCACATTGCCTCCCAGACCCACATTGACAGCCGACCTGGAACCGTAGATCACGGCACCGGTCTGGTTCGCGGTATACGGCGCGTCCATGACATGATCATGGTGTGTATGAGAGATGAAGATCGCGCGCAGCCTGTCGATATGATGTTTTGCAATCAGTTCATCCGTTAATGCCCGGTCCGTTCCTTCACTGCCGCTGATATATACGGGCAGGGAAGGTCGTGTGAAATGACAGTCAAACAGGATCTGGTCTTTGCCATCATCGAATAACAATGTTGTTGTGCCAAAATACGTTACTTTCATAAATGCCTCCGGAAACTGCAGTATTTTATTCTATTATACAAAGAAAATGAACTGCGTTTAATCCTCTCTGATCCGGCTGCTGTGATATTTATATGAAATTACGGAAAAAGCATGCAAACAAAGAATGTTTATCGGATAATAAAGACAGCATAACAGGAGGAAATAATAATGAGTAAATTCCCTAAGGGTTTTCTTTGGGGCGGCGCTACAGCCGCAAACCAGTTTGAAGGCGGATATGATGCGGACGGCAAAGGACTGAGTGTTCCGGATGTCATCATGGGCGGTACAGTTGACAAACCGCGTTTCATCACACCGAAGGGCGTTGTCCCGGGTACATATTATCCGAGCCATGAAGCAATCGATTTCTATCATCACTGGAAAGAGGATATCGATCTGTTTGCTGAGATGGGATTCAAGTGCTTCCGATTATCTCTGCAGTGGAGCCGTTTCTTCCCGAACGGAGATGATGAAGAACCGCTGCAGGCAGGTATCGATTTCTACAAAAATATCTTTATTCACTGCAAGGAATGCGGAATTGAACCTCTCGTGACGATCAGCCATTATGAATTCCCGCTGGCGCTTTCTCATAAATACGGCGGCTGGGATAATCCGGTTATTATCGATCTCTGGCTGAAATTCACAAAGCTCTGCTTCACGGAATACAAGGGTCTTGTAAAATACTGGCTGACATTCAATGAGATCAACTGCGGTATGATCGCCGGAATGGGTTCGATCTACGGACTCGGCATCCTGCCTGAAGACGATCAGCCGATTACATTCGGCAACGCTGACTGGGATGTTCCGCAGAGACGTTTTGTCGGACTGCACAACCAGTTTGTCGCAAGCGCAAAGGCAGTGGTCCAGGCGCATGAGATCGATCCGGAAAACAAGGTCGGATGTATGATCGCAGGTTCTGCCAACTATCCGTACAGCTGCAGACCGGATGATGTGATCGCAGCGCTCGAAGCAGACCGTCAGTTCAACTTTTACTGCGGTGACGTACAGGCACGCGGCGCATACTCCGCATGGGCGCCTTCCTACTGGGCAGAGCACGGCGCAGATGTAGAGGCAATGAAGGCTCTGGCAGAAAGAGACGCAGAGATCCTCAAAGCCGGCAAGGTCGACTTCTACAGCTTCTCCTACTATCAGTCCAATACGGTCTCCACGGATCCTGAGCTGACGAAAGGAAAAGGAAACCTGTTTGGCGGTATCCAGAATCCGTATCTGGAAGCGAGTGCATGGGGCTGGACGATCGATCCGAAGGGATTGAGATATTATCTCGAAACTGTTTATGACAGATACCAGATCCCGCTGATGATCGTAGAAAACGGACTTGGTGCAGTGGATGAAAGAAGCGAAGACGGCAAATTTCACGATGATTACAGGATCGACTATATGCGCAAGCATATCGAACAGATGGCAATTGCGATCGAGCATGGTGTTGACCTGATGGGATATACGATGTGGGGCTGCATTGACCTCGTATCCGCAAGCACAGGTGAAATGAAGAAGCGTTACGGTTTCATCTATGTAGACAAGGACAATGACGGCAACGGCGACCTGCACAGGGAAAGAAAAGACAGTTTCTACTGGTATAAGAAGGTCTGCGAAACGAACGGGGAAGAATTATAAATATCCGAAACGGGCTGTGAGTATCACAGCCTTTTTTTCGCAATAAGAAAATCATGCTGGATAAAATAACTGCCATCTGTCTGTATTATAGTTATTTCAGATTCATCCGGCAGGATTAAAAGAAGAAATTGAAGATGGGAGGGAATGATTATGGTGGAGATCGTTTTTGACTCAGCCGCATACGGGACTGTTTATGCATGGAAAACCTGTGAATTGCATGAAGATGTAAAAACAATCAGGATGGTGAATCTCGAGTTTATGCTGAGCTATGGATATCTTTCCGAAGGAATAGAATCGGATTACAGAATCAAATTGCCTCTGAAAATGATTATGGCGGGAACAGGGGAAAAACTGGCAGAAGAAGAATTCCGTTCATTTGGTGAAGAAAAGCTGGAAAACTGGAAGAAACTGAAGATTTATCTGAAACACGGAGACCCGGTAAGAATTTGGTACAGTACAAATTCAGATGAATTATGCGGTCTGCTGCATGTATGTACTTTGCTGAAACGATATGACAATGAAGTGACGCTCGTAAAATGTCCGGAAATTGTCGGATATGGTTCTCATTTCCAGTTTGTTCACGGGTGGGGACAGCTTCATCCTGACCAAATCACAGAATATTCGTATGATTCCCGCAGGGCATGTAAAGAAGAAATCAGACTGTACGCGGAACAGTGGAAAGAACTGGTAAAAGAAAATGCTCCGCTGCGTGCGGTCATATCCGGGTGTGCTGCAAGTGTGCCGGAAGATTTCTATGATTTTCTGATCCGTAAGGAATTCCCGTTTAAGCGCCTTAAAGAAGCCAGACTGATCGGTAAGATAATGGGTATGAGCGGTTTTGGGGTCTATGGGTTCTGGTATAAGCAGCGTATTCAGAAGATGATTCAGGAAGGAGAAATCATTATAGTAAAGGATGCTGACCGGGATATGAACCGGTATCTGAAATCAAGGTCAAAAAGTGAAAACCAATAATAAGAAATAAAAGCTCCGCTTTCCTGAAACCCAAAATCAATGTTTCATCCTTTCTTCTTTTTGCATAAAATAATAATATGGACATCAATATCAGAAACCCATTTAAAAAACTGCAGGAACTATATAAGGAAAACAATATTCCCGTCCGGGCAAATATCGGCGTGATGGAAAACATTGCGGCCAACATGGTCGATGAAGCCATAGAGATCAATGCGCAGCTGTTTGCGGACTATCTGGATGACCTTCTGAAAGAACAGGATGTTGTGACGACATCTGTTCTGGATGAATGTGTGCGGCAGGCAGATGAAAAGAGCATGGCTTCGGTCCGTGATGATGTCCTCACACGGATACGGGGACGGTCCTGGATGAATGAAACGACGTTTCAGATCATAAATGCACAGGTCAGCGAAGATAATAACTGCACATGCGGACAGCTTCTGGATATTATTTATTCCTCCATCCGGGATGAGAAGCCGCATACCGGACTGATCGAGGCGCTGGATCTCAAATGGGAGAGTTTTCTGTATGTGAAAACGGCAGAAGTAATTGCCCGCTACATAGAAAACCACCCGGCCCTGTCAGTCATCCATGTGGACACAAACAGTGACCGCCAGCCTGATCAGACGGTTATTATGAACAAGTCTGAAAAACTGCATATGGCAGCGCTGGAAAAACACCTCCTGCAGTATGAAAGAGATCTTCTTGAGTATGAAGGACTTTCCCGCTCAAAGAAAAATGAAGGGATCCTGATCTCCCGGATGAAGCTGATCCAGAATATGACTGTGGAGATCGCAAAGGAAATTCCGGAAGGACTGAAACGGGATAAATATCTGTACCGCATGATGTACCTGATGAAAACACATTCAGGTTCCCTGTCAGTAAGGGATCTTCTGTACGATATGAACCAGACATACATTTATGTATTCACGGGAGAGAGCCGTATCAATGAAGATATGTTTGTCCATCGCTTTGAGGAGATGATCCTGATGGTCGAACTGGCAACAGGAAATGAAGGAGATAATGTAAAAGAGTGGAAGGGAATCCGCAAGAGCAGCGATTACCTCCTGCATTACATCAAAGCGAGACGCCACGTACATGAAATAGAAAAGAAAGCCGGCAGACAGGAGAATACAGATGAGCAGGTACATTGAAAAAGCAAAAGAACTGCGTTCAGATCCGGCACTGCACTGCAACTGTGCCCAGGCTGTTATCCTGCCGTTTGCGGAAGAAGCGGGCATCAGTGAAGAAACTGCGCGGAAACTCGCATCCAATTTCGGCGGCGGCATGAAAATGGCATCCATCTGCGGGACAGTGACAGGCGCGGCCATGGTGCTCGGTCTTTTCGGTATGGATGATCCGCGTACGCTGAACCAGTTCTATAAGATGATGAAGGACAATCATGAAGGACATCTGGACTGTGCGTCCCTGCTCAGGATCAACCGGGAAAAAGGCGGGGAAAAGAAAGCTCACTGTGATGCGATGATCTATGAAAGCATCGGGAATGTCGAAACTATCCTGCGGGAAAAAGGACTTCTGCAGTAAAACATAAAGGAAAACTATGCCTCTTCGAATCATAAGAAACAACATAACTGAAGTATCTGCGGATGCCCTTGTCAATACGGCCAATCCAAAAGTTCAGATCGGCAGCGGAACGGACAAGGCGGTTTATAAAGCCGCGGGGATGGACAAACTTTTCAGTATGCGGAAGAAGATCGGGAATATTGAACCCGGTAATGTTGCGGTAACGCGCGCTTTCCGTCTGAAGGCTAAGTACATCATCCATGCGGTCAGCCCGGTCTGGCAGGGCGGGGACAGTCATGAGGAAGAACTTCTCCGCGCGTGCTATATGAAGTCCATGGAAGAAGCAGGAAAGCGGCACTGTGCAAGCATTGCCATACCGCTTCTCGGCTCAGGCTCCAACGGATTCCCGAAGGAAACCGCACTGCGCATTGCCCTGGATGCCATCCAGTCTTTTCTGATGGATCATGACATGGAAGTGATCCTTGTTGTATTCGATAAGGATTCTTTTGCATTGTCCTCCCGTGTTTTCAAGGATGTTGCCAGCTATATCCAGGATCATCAGGTCGAAGAACTGAAGGCGGTTGAATATGCCCGCAGAAGAGAAAACAGGCAGATTAACTTCAGGGAAGAAATACAGTTCCCGCAAGCACAGGCGCTATCCGTATTGAACGAAAACGATGATATATGGAATGATGATTTCCGGGATGAAGGTGTTCGTGAAGAACCTGCCCCGGTTCAGATGCCGCAGGCAAAGGAAAGCAGACCGCGTCCCGTCCATCATGCGGTAAGGCCGGAATTCGTTCCCCAAAAGCCCGATAAATTCATGCCGAAGGAAGAAACATTCCAGGTAAAGCTTCTGAAGCTGATCGACGCATCCGGGGAAACGGATCCTGATGTTTACAAGCGCGCGAATATCGACCGGAAGCTTTTTGCGAAGATCCGCAAGAACGAGAATTACAAGCCTTCCAAAAAGACAGCCATTGCGCTGGCACTGGCGCTCCGCCTGTCTCTGCCGGAGGCATGTGACCTGCTTTCAAGAGCGGGATTTGCGCTGTCGTATTCCACGACTTTTGACCTGATCATCCGCTACTGCTTTGAAAACAGGGAATACAATATCTTTGATGTGAATGCGATCCTGTTTCAGTTTGACCAGGAAACACTCTGATACGATGTCGCCCTGCAGGCGACCTCTTTTTTTGAGGAATCACTACAATGAAATCAGAAAGAGAGGAAACAGACATGAATAAAAACTTAACAGAAATCATCTATATCCTGGACAGGAGCGGATCCATGGGAGGTCTGGAAAAGGACACAATCGGAGGTTACAACGCATTTCTTGAAAAACAGAGACAGGAAGAAGGGGAAGCCCTGATCTCCACGGTACTGTTTGATCACAATACGGAAGTTCTGCATGACAGAATGGATGTACGTGAAGTAAAGAACATTACGGAAAAGGAATACTATGTCAGAGGCTGCACAGCATTGCTCGATGCGGTAGGCGGGGCGGTCCATCATATTTCCAACGTACACAAATACATCAGGGAGGAAGACAGACCGTTCAAGACCATCGTGGTCATTACAACAGACGGTATGGAGAATGCAAGCCGCAGATATTCCTACTCTGAAGTGAAAAGGATGATCAGACAGAAAGAAGAGAAGGACAACTGGGAATTCCTGTTCATCGGTGCGAATATCGATGCAGCAGCGGAAGCTGACAAGATCGGCATCCGGGAGGAGCGCTCCGCAAACTATATTCCGGATGCAGAAGGAACAAAACTCTTCCATGAAGTAGTCAATGAAACAATCTGTTATATGCGCAAGGCAGAGGCAGCACCTATGGACGCTTCGTGGAAAACAAGAATCGATGAAGATTACAAGAACAGAAAAGGAGGAAGATAATATGCTGGGAGCGATTTTCGGAGACATGGTCGGAGCACCATATGAATTCAACAATATCCATACAAAAGAATTTCCGCTGGTTTCACGCAGAACCGGGTTTACCGATGATACGGTCATGACCGTGGCAGTTGCAGTAGCGCTGCTTGAAAGCAAGGGAAAAGGCGAGAAGGAGACCAAAGAATCCCTGATCCGGTGGATGAAACATTACGGACAGATGTATCCGGACGCGGGATACGGCGGAAGATTCTTCCACTGGGTCCTGTCAGATGAAACAAGGCCGTATAACAGCTACGGGAACGGAAGTGCCATGCGTGTATCTTCAGCCGGATGGCTGTATGACACGCTTGAAGAAACAGAGGAAAAAGCAGGCTGGACAGCGGAAGTAACGCACAATCATCCGGAAGGCATCAAAGGCGCCAAGGCCACAGCGGCAGCGATCTTCCTTGCCCGCACCGGTACCGCCAAGGAAGATATCCTGAAATACATCACGGATACATACGGATATGATCTCAGTGAAAATACCGATTCCATCCGGAAATGGTATTACTTCAATGAAACATGCCAGAAGACCGTACCGCAGGCAATCCGGGTATTCTATGAAAGCAAAGATTATGAAGACACGATCCGCCTCGGTGTATCCCTCGGCGGCGACAGCGATACGCTGGCCTGTATCGCGGGCGGGATCGCGGAAGCATATTACGGCATGCCGGAAGAACTGAAGAAGAAAGCGCTGGAACTGCTGACACCGGAACTTCGTGAGCCTGTATTCAGGTTTCAGGAAACAACGAAAATGAAAAACGGGGAAGACCGCTGAGGTTCTTCCTCTTTTTTCATCAGAAGAAACATGAATTATGAAAAATTAATGGTCAAAGATAGAAAACTGCTGATATAATAATGAATGTTATCAAAGGTGTAATAATCCGTTTTGATTTTGAACAGACAGGAGACGAAAGAATGCCAAGAGTAGTAGTAAGAGAAAATGAAGATTTAGATGCCGCAATGCGCCGTTTTAAAAGACAGGTCAACAACAGTGGTGTCTTAGCAGCTGTCCGCAGCAAGGAATATTATGTAAAACCCGGCGTCAAGAGAAGACTCAAGAGCGAAGCCGCAAGAAAGAAGAAGAGAAAGTAAGTACTACTGACTCATCAGTTATTCCAAAAAGCCCGGCATATGTTCTGGCTTTTTTGGCTGTAATGAGAAAGGATAATCATTCAGGTGATGAAATGAAGCTGTAATGAGAAATGCAAGATACATCGTTATATGAAAAGATCCTGCATTTTGAGTGACGGCTTGTTTTATATTCTGAGATATATAAAATGAACTGTTTTTCATATGCGGGAAACAGTTTTTTGTTTCAGGAGGAAAAAATATGCTTCAATACAGTCATCTGAATATTATATATATCAAAGACGGACGCACCGGTGTCCGGGATTTTACAATCACATTCAATCCGGGAGATAAGACAGCCCTGATCGGGGAAGAAGGAAACGGGAAATCAACATTGCTGAAATGGATGGCAGACCCGTCACTGATCCGTCATTACGCGCATGCGGAAGGCGTGCGGGTCAACCGGGGTGAAAAGACCGGTTATCTTCCGCAGGAACTGCCGGAAGAAGACAGGGAAAAAACCGTTTATGAGTATCTCTGTGAGGAACCGTTTTTCGCGGAAGATCCGGCGGGTGTTCATGAAACAGCCGCGCTGACCGGTATGGATCCGGCATCTTTGTATGCGGATCAGAAGATGAAGACTTTATCTGGCGGAGAACGGATACGGATCCAGATTGCCCGTCTGCTCATCGGAAAAGCCAGCGCGCTGTTTCTGGATGAGCCTTCCAATGATCTGGATATTGATGCCCTGATTTGGCTTTCCGGACTGATCAGGTCCTTCCGCGGCATCGTTGTGTTTATATCACATGATGAGACTTTGCTTGAAGAAACAGCAGACAGGATCATCCATATGGAAATGCTGAAAAGGAAGACGGAAAGCAGAATCACTGTTGCCGGCTGCGGATACCGGGAGTATATCCGCAGAAGGGAAGACCTGTTCGCAAGGCAGACACAGATCGCACAGAATGAAAGAAAACAGGAAGCGATCCGCATGGAGAAGTTCAGAAAGATCCAGAACAGCGTGGATCATGCCCTGAATACCGTATCACGGCAGGATCCCCACAGCGGGAGACTGCTCAAGAAAAAAATGAAATCCGTCAAGTCCATGGAAAAGCGGTTTGACCGTGAACGGGAAAATATGACGGAAATGCCGGTGCAGGAAGAAGCGATCCTGTTCCGGTTTGATGACGCCTGTCATATACCGGCAGGCAAGAGAATCCTGGAAATGGATCTGAAAGAACTCAAGACGCCGGAAGGCAAGTGTCTTTCGGAAAATATCCATCTGGATATTAACGGTGCCGGGCATGTCTGCGTCATCGGGAAAAACGGCTGCGGAAAAACAACATTGCTGCGCAGGATA
>CADBPK010000188.1 GCA_902796465.1 uncultured Erysipelotrichaceae bacterium
AAGAGTTCTTCTTCTGTCTGTTTGACCTGCTGTGCACGTGTGCCGATCGTATTGAATTCTTCGATGGAATGCTTCAGCATTTCATCGTGCATGTAATAGTAGCGGTGATATCCGCACGGGATCAGCTGGATCTGTTTCAGGTGTTCCTTGAGGAACTTGCATTCAAAGATATTTGCCGGTGTGCCGTCATCCACAGTCGGATCATACATATTGTCAATGAGCTTGTCGGTCAGGTCGTTGCCGTGCGCATCGGTAACCTTGTGATAGTGGAAATGGTTGAGACCTGCAAACTGGTGGATGCACTCTCTTTCCGTCAGACCGAACTGCGGGGGTTCTTTCAGCAGTGCGCCTATCGGCACATTGCACAGACCGACCGTCTTCTTCCAGCCGCCCCATTTGATCGCCGCTTCGGTGACCATGCCGGACGGGTTGGTGAAGTTGATCAGCCATGCGTCAGGGCATAATTCCTTCATGTCTTCAATGATGCTGAGGATGACCGGGATCGTGCGGAATGCCTTGAACATACCGCCGGCACCGTTTGTCTCCTGTCCCAGCATACCATAGGACAGCGGAATTCTTTCATCCTTGATTCTGGCTTCGAGCAGACCTACACGGAACTGCGTAGTTACGAAATCAGCACCGGGCAGTGCTTCTCTGCGGTCGAGTGTTAAATGAACCTTGACATCATACGGTGTGGCATCCCACATACGCTGAGCCATTGCACCTACGATTTCCAGTTTTTCCCTGCCGGCTTCCACATCACAGAGCCAGATCTCACGAATGGGAAGTTCCTCATAACGCTTGATGAAACCTTCCATGAGTTCAGGTGTGTAGCTGGAGCCGCCGCCGATTGTGACGATTTTGACACGTTTTCTTTCTGACATTATTTTTGTCTCCTTTATCTTTCAATCAAAATATATCCAATCCTCTGCCCGAAGTAAACAATCCTGAATCATGTTGGTATGAACTTTCAATTTGTTAAAGATCATTTCAAAATTGATGAAATTTTATTTCATCGAGACTATAATCAGCTTATGAATATCATCCGTCAGCTGAAAGCTAAAAAGAATTTTTCGCATAATGAGACTGTGCTTGCGCAGTATATCCTGAATGAGAAAGCAGCGGTGCTGTCCATGAGCGCATCTGAACTCGCCGCGGCTACCTACACCTCCCCTGCCGCCGTGATCCGCCTGTGCAAAAGGATCGGCCTATCCGGTTATCAGGAATTCAAGATCCGCTTTTCCGCGGAACTGGAACAGGCTGACAGGGATCGTTTTGATATCGACGTCAACCTGCCGTTCCATCCCGACGATGACATCCGGGAGATCTCCCTGAAGGTCGAAAAACTGACGGCATCTTCCCTGCTGGAAGCACGCAGTATGATCACTTCCATGGAAAAAGACTTCCTAAAAGCGGCAGACCTGATGATGAACGCATCCCACATCGTTCTTTTCGGTGTCGGCGATGCCTATATGGCCGGTCTTTCCTTCCAAGCACGTCTGATGCGGGCGGGTTTCATGAATGTTCTGACATCTCCTGTTTACGGCGAACTGCGGCATCTTGCGTCCACCCTTTCCGGGCATGACTGCGCTCTTGTTCTTTCCTATTCCGGAAGCACGGAACAAACACTGGAAAGTGCCCGTGTCCTCAATGAAAACAATATACCTATGATCGCGATCACTTCAAACACGGACGGTGAACTGGCCTCACTGGCAGATATTTCATTATTCCTTCCGGACCGCGAAAAGAAATACCAGCGCTATGCCAACTTCTTTTCCCAGGCGTGCATGGAGTATTTCCTGAATGTGCTCTATTCCTGGTACTTCATTCATAAATACGATGACATTACAAAGATTAAAATCGATTAAACCATAATTGTGAAGTATAGAAAAAGGCGGAGTATCCGCCTTTTTCGTGTGATTTTATTTACGTCAGATCAGTTGAAACAGCATCACCCATGCCGGCAATAACAGGATCGAACCGATCGTTGTACAGATCACGATATTTGAAGCAAATGCAACATCCGCCTTGTAA
>CADBPK010000189.1 GCA_902796465.1 uncultured Erysipelotrichaceae bacterium
CAGATCGGCGGTCTCGGTGTCGTGACAGTGACGCTGGCAACCCTGGCGGTGACCGGCAAGAGGATCGGACTTCTGCAGAGAAGCACCATGCAGGATGCCATATCCGCGCCGCAGCTCGGCGGGATCATCCACTTCATGCTGTTCTTCGTCAAGGGCAGCCTGATCGTGGAAGGTGCCGGGGCACTGGCTTTGTCGCCGGTATTTATCCGGCAGTACGGATTTGTGCAGGGAATATGCTATGCCGTGTTCCATTCCGTTTCCGCTTTCTGCAATGCAGGTTTTGACCTGATGGGCATCCACGGGCAGTTTTCTTCCCTGACAGCATACAGTTCGAATGCATACGTCAACGTTGTGATCATGGTCCTGATCATCATCGGCGGTCTGGGATTCATGACCTGGAGGGATGTGCTGTCCAACCGCAGAAACCTGAGAGGGCTGCGGCTGCAGTCAAAGATCATCATTGTGACGACACTGATCCTGCTTGCGATCCCGTTTGTGTATTTCTTCTTCTTTGAATTCAGCGGCTACGGCCTGAAGGAGAGGATCCTGTATTCGGCATTCCAGTCGGTCACGCCGCGTACGGCAGGATTCAATACATTTGATTACGGCAGAATGTCGGAAGGCGGACTGCTGTTAACGATCGTATTGATGCTGACGGGAGGCGCACCGGGTTCCACCGCCGGCGGTATGAAGGTGACAACACTGGCTGTACTGTTAATGACCGCGAATGCCTACATGCACAGAAAGGATGACGTGAACTGCTTCAAAAGAAGACTGGATATCAATTCGATCCACAACGCGCTGGTCCTGATCGTAGTATACCTGCAGCTGATGCTCCTGGGGGCAGTCGTACTGTCCATGGTGGAGCAGCTTCCTATTATCAATACCATGTTTGAATGTGCGTCCGCCCTCGGGACAGTCGGTCTTACGACCGGGATCACGACCGGACTGGCGCCCGTTTCAAGAATTATCCTTATTGGATTTATGTATTTCGGAAGGGTAGGCGGATTCACGCTGGCATACGCTTCCGTATCCGGCAAGAAAAAATCAAAGACAAAATTTCCCGAAGAAAAAATTGCAGTCGGTTAAGCAAGGAGAAGAGAAATGAAAAATGTACTAGTAGTCGGTGCCGGCCGTTTCGGCCGTTATACCTGTCAGAAACTTCATGATATGGGGCATCAGGTCATGCTGATTGAAAAGGATGAAGACCGCATCAACAAGGCGCTTCCGTATGTCACCAATGCACAGATCGGCGACAGCACCGATCCGGAATTCATGCGGGGCCTCGGTGTCAGGGATTATGATCTCTGCATCGTGGCGATCGGGGATGACTTCCTGAGCTCGCTGGAAACGACCAGTGTCCTGGAAGATCTCGGTGCCAAAAAGATCGTATCCAGAGCTACGAGCGGGAATCAGGAAAAATTCCTTCTCAGAAACGGCGCGAGTGCAGTTGTGTATCCGGAACGCCAGCTGGGAAGCTGGACAGCGATCCGCTTCAGCTCTGAGAACATTTCAAATTACATTGAACTGATGGACGGCTATTCCATCTTCGAACTGGCGATTCCATACAAATGGAATAACAAGAAGATCGGTGAGCTGGATGTCAGGAATCATTACGATATCAATATCCTCGGCGTGAAAAACGGCAAGATGGATATGCGGATCACACCGGAAACAGAGCTGCATTTCGGAGAGACAATGCTGGTTCTCGGCAAGACCGACAGCATTCAGAAATTGTTTTACCTATAACACAGGGAGGTGAAGACCATGCTTGTCAACGTGATCGTAATAGCCGGATTCATTGTATCGGCCGTGCTGGTTCATTTTGCGATCGACCGGATTTTTGATGTTGTTGATCCGGTTCATGCATCTGAACCCGCCAAGCTTCCGGTCAAATACCGGGTCATGGCCGAGACGCCCGAGCTTCTGGATATGTTAATGCCGTATTTCTCCCTGGATGAATGTATCTTCTTCGTAGGAACCAAGGAAGAGATCTGCTATGAAATGGAGGAAGGCAATATTGACTGCGCCGTAATGGAAAGCAGCATCGATACCGGCAATGTTTATAACAACACCTGCAGAAAAAACAAGAACTACGCACTGACGATCCTGTACCGGGATCCCGCCGGGCGTACCGCGGAAAATACCGGAAACCTGAAGGAAACGGAAATCTATTATCAG
>CADBPK010000190.1 GCA_902796465.1 uncultured Erysipelotrichaceae bacterium
CAGAAATACATATGATATGGTCATTCTGCCCGGGGGACAGCCGGGTTCCACGCATCTGCGTGATTCGGAACAGGTCATAGCCTGGATCCGTGCATTTGACGCACAGGATAATAAATATGTCGCTGCCATCTGCGCAGCCCCGATGGCTGTGGCGGCAAGCGGAATCGCTGCAGGACGGAAAGTGACTTCCTTCCCGCAGGATTTTCTGCGCGAGCTTCTCAGGGACGCCGAGTATATTGATGACAATGAACTGCTTGAAGAGATGGTGGCTGTTGACGGCAATCTGATCACGAGCCGCGGACCTGCGACAGCACTTCCGTTTGCGTTCAGACTTGCGGAAATACTGGGCAAAGACAGCACGCCGCTGCGTCAGGCAATGCAGTATGATGCTTTGAAGGAAGTTATGAAAAAATGAAGACTTCCTTCTTCAGGCTGCATGAGATGACGCCGGAAAAGCTGCTGGATATCCTGAAGCTCCGTCAGGATGTGTTCATCGTTGAGCAGGAATGTATTTATCCCGATATTGACGATACTGACAGGCATGCCGTACATGCCGTTCTGGAAGAAGACGGACAGATCCTTGCTTACCTCAGGATCTTTCACCGGTCGGGCGAAGAAAATACCGCCCAGATCGGACGTGTCATCTCCGCTGTGCGCAGAAAAGGATACGGTTCTGAGATCCTGAAGGCTGCTCTGGGATATGCAAAAGATATCATGCACTGCAGCGAAGCATATCTGGAAGCGCAGTGCTATGCATCCGGTCTGTATGAAAAACAGGGTTTTCATATTGTTTCGGAGCCTTTTCTGGAGGACGGAATACCGCATGTGCGTATGAGGAGGCATCTGTGAAAGAAGGAAGGATACGGAAAGCAGAGAAAAAGGATCTTGCCCGGATCGCTGAGATCCTTGTTTTTAACAACCGTCTTTTTTTCTATCCCATTTTCCGGGATGAAGAGTATTCTTTCGGCTTTATGAATGTGGAAGCTGTAATGAAGGAATACCGGCAGGATCCGGTGATGATGAATGAGACATATGTTTATGATGACGGTCTGATCCGTGGTATACTGCGGTTTGACGGAACTGAAATCATTAAACTGTATGTTGATCCTTTTTTCCAGAACCGGGGGATCGGACAGAAGCTTCTTGAATTTGCCCTGGAAGGAAAAGAAAGGGTATTTCTCTGGGCTCTGGAAAAAAATGAAGCAGGGCGCCGCTTTTACCGCCGGAACGGATTCGCGGAAACGGGAGAGAGAAAGTTTGAAGAAGGAACAGAAGAATATCTGATCCGTATGGAATACGCAAAGGCAGATGTCTGATATAATAGTTCAGAAAGCAGGTGAGTCATATGCCATATTACCTCATTCATGAAAGACTGGATGAATGTGCCAGGGAAGAGATCCGTGGGGCGGATGCGCAGTTCGTTGCGATCCTGACACATGCGGAATATGCTGAAATCGAAGAACTCTTCGATATGAAGATCGATATCGAAATGGATCTGAGACATATTCATGAAACAAAAGCCGTCGTGAATATCGATTCACTGACAGGCACATTCAATATTCCGGATCATGAGAATTATTCCGGACATAAATTCAAGATTGCCTTTGTGCTGGATGAAAAGGGCATCGTTTTCATTGATGACACTGACTATACACATATGATCATGGAACGGATCCGTGCCAGCAAAAAATGGAAGTTTCCTTCCCTTGAAAGACTGATCTATGATTTCCTTGAGGAAACAATACGGCATGACATTTCACTTCTGGAAAAAACGGAACAGGATCTGGATATCATGGAACGCTCGATCATGAAAGGCGAGATCGAACAGTATCCGATCCAGCTGAATGATATCCGCAGCGATCTGCTGGACATGCATATGCATTATGAGCATCTGCTGGATGTCGCAAAGGAATTCGAAGAAAACGAGAATGACTTTTTTGACGAGAGGAATACACGCTACTTCCGCCTTTTCCAGGAAAGGGTCGCACGTCTGGAAGACAATGTCGATAATCTCCGTGACCTGATCGTCCAGCTGCGTGATCTCGTTTCCGAACAGCTCAGCATCAAACAGAACAACATCATGACGCTTCTGACAGTCGTCACAACGATCTTTATGCCGCTGACGCTGATTGCCGGCTGGTACGGCATGAACTTTGTGAACATGCCGGAATTGTATATGGCATGGGGTTATCCGATCGTAATCATCGTCAGTCTCATGATAGTGGTCGGATGTCTGGTCTTCTTTAAAAAGAAGAAATGGATGTGAGGATATATAACATGAAAAGAATTTTTCTTTCATTCCTGATGATTCTCTTTTTTCTGTGCGGCTGCCGGGCGGAAACGCAGACCGGAAACGAGGTCAATTCTGCCGGGCAGAGTTTTTCGTCTGCCGATATGGTCGCATTTAAATGCAGGTTTGTTTCGGAAGACAACTATACCGGGGAAGAGGGAATCGGTTCGGCAGAGTACTATTTTGAACTGAAAGTACTGGATGACGGCAGGATCGAAGGAAAAGCACAGAGAAACGCAAATGATGAAGATCCGTCCTATGACCTGGTTTTTGCGTCTGACAGGCAGACGCTTTCAGCTCTTCAGGAACTTACGGAAGAGATCGGGCTGAAGGATCTGGACGGCATCAGCCACATTGAAAACGGCGCACCGGAAGGGAAGGGAATATCGCTGAGAATACGCTACGCTTCCGCAAAGATCGTAAGCTGTGAAGACAATACGAAAAACCATCTTTCACTCAGGCAGATGCTGGCAGTGCGTGACTGGTTCGAGCAGGTATCCGGGGCAGGGCGTATCCGCCGCCATCCGGTGGAAGATATTTCACCTGAAACATTTGCGGAGGAGACCGGGCTGGATCCGGACCTCTCGTCTGTAACTGATAAGGACATTGTATTTACCAGGATCCGGGAAAACCGTACGGTCATCTATAAAATATCATTTACGACGCATGAGGGAAATGCTTATGAACTGTATTTTTCGGCAGATACGGATGACCTGTGCCCGGAGGATAACGGATGGGATACGGTATATCCTTTTGAAGATTTTACAGTCAGTCTGAATGGCAGTGGTCAGGGACTCTGTGAGTGGAAGACAGACGCATATGCATATGCGCTGTATATGCCGGAAAATGCGGAAGAAGGTTATCTGGAATATATGCGGATCGCACTGAAAGGCATTCTCTGGAATTCTTCCGCCGGCAGCGGTTCATAACATATGCCAGGATTGACAAATATATGGTTTGAATTATGATAATTTCGTATGGGAAAGCCGTCTTCCCGCTTCGTAATACAGGCAGAAGTACGGCATTGCATATCAATAAGGGGGTAGCAAAATGAATTCACAGTCTTCAACCAAAACGATCGTAGCGACAGGCCTCGGTGCGGCAGTGTTTCTGGTTCTTTTCATGTATGTGAAAGTTCCTTCTCCGGTACCGGAAACCAATCTTCAGATTGCTTACGGTGTCTCCAGTTTTTTTGCGGCAGTATTCGGACCTGTCGCCGGCTTCCTCGTAGCCTTTGTCGGGCATGCACTTTCTGACTTTATCCAGTACGGTTCCCCGTGGTGGAGCTGGGTCGTAGCTTCCGGTGTCGGAGCACTCATTACCGGTCTCTGTGCGAAGAAAGTCGCTCCAGCTGTTGAGGAGGGCAGATTCAATACATCAGAACTGATCACATTCGTGATCTGGGCAGTCATCGCAAACGCTGTTGCCTGGCTGGTCGCAGCACCTGTTCTGGATATCGTTATGTATTCCGAACCGGCATCAACTTCTTTCCTGCAGGGTGTGACTGCATTTGGTCTGGATTCCATCGTATCCTGTGTGATCGGTGCGATTCTGCTGAAAGCATACGCCTCCACAAAAACAGGAAAAGGCAGTCTTTCCAAAGATATCTGATAAACCAGTCATGAACGGGAAAGCAATGTGAATGCTTTCCCTTGCTTTTTCTTGAAAGGAATTCTATGAAAGAACCTATAATCACCTTCACTGATTTTTCTTTTCAGTATTTCGAACAGAGTGAGCCGACGCTGCATCATATCGATCTGACGATCCGGCGCGGCGAAAAAATACTGATTGCGGGACCTTCCGGTTCCGGAAAAAGTACGCTCGGAAACTGTATCAACGGCCTGATTCCCTTTGCGCATAAAGGGAAGATCACCGGATCTTTGAACGTGGACGGAATTGAAACGAAGAAATCCAGTCTGTTTGAACTGTCCATGAAAGTCGGAACAGTGCTCCAGGACAGTGACGGGCAGTTTATCGGTCTGAGTGTCGGTGAGGACATTGCATTTGCCCTGGAAAATGATTTGGTTCCCCAGAAGGAAATGAAGGAAAGGGTAAAAAGGATTTCAGCTATCGTGGGAATGAGTGACCAGATCGGACAGAATCCCCATAATCTGAGCGGCGGTCAGAAACAGCGTGTTTCCCTGGCCGGCGTAATGGTCGATGATGTCGATATCCTGCTGTTCGACGAACCGCTGGCTAACCTTGACCCGAAAACAGGGAAAGTCGCGATCGAACTCATTGATGATATCGCAAAGGAAGACAAGACAGTCATTATCATCGAGCATCGTCTTGAAGATGTTCTGCACAGACCGGTTGACAGGATCATACTGATGAATGACGGGAAAATCGTGGCAGACGGTACACCGGATGAAGTGCTTGCGTCCGGTATTCTGAGAGATTACGGGATCCGGGAACCGCTTTACCTGACCGCTGCGAGGTATGCCGGAAGTGAGATCACAGCGGATCTGCATCCTGCATCCCTGGAAACATTTGATGTCTCCGGAATCAGACATGATCTGCAGAAATGGTATGACGATCATTACAACCGCGTACCGCAGCCGCAGAAGAAAGAGATGCTGAAGATCGAAGATATCAGTTTTTCCTATTCCGGTGTCAAGCCGACACTGAATCATATCAGCGCAGTCATACATGAAGGGGAGATGGTCAGCATCGTCGGAAAGAACGGTGCCGGCAAGACAACGCTTTCCTCCGTGATCTGCGGGTTTATCAAGCCTGATGACGGAAAGATCACCATGTACGGAGAAGATCTTTCCCCGTATTCGATATCAGAAAGGGCGGAATATGTAGGCATCGTCATGCAGAATCCGAACCAGATGATCTCCAAGACGATGATCTATGACGAAGTCGCCCTGGGACTGACGATCCGGAACCTGCCGGAGGAAGAGGTCAGACAGAAAGTATATGATGTTCTGAAGATCTGCGGTCTCTATGAATTCCGCAGCTGGCCGATCAGTGCGCTGAGTTTCGGACAGAAAAAGAGGGTAACCATCGCTTCCATCCTTGTTCTGAATCCAAAGGTGCTGATACTGGATGAACCGACAGCCGGGCAGGATTATCATCATTATTCCGAGATCATGGAGTTTCTGAAAAAACTGAATGAGAACGGACAGACGATCATCCTGATCACCCATGACATGCATCTGATGCTTGAATATACGGAAAGGGCAATTGTTATTTCCGACGCAGAGAAGCTGGCTGACCAGAAAGCATTTGAAGTTCTCTGTGATCCGGTCCTGACGGAAAAGGCAAACCTGAAGGAAACGTCGCTGTTTGAACTGGCACAGAAGGCCGGGATCGAGGATCCTCTCGGATTTGTCGAGTGCTTTATCCATTATGACCGGGAGGTGCGTGCCCATGAAAATTAGAACATTCTCATATGATCAGCTGGATACATTTGTCCACCGGCTTTCGGGACTGTCAAAACTGGTATGTTTCCTGCTTCTGACAACCGCGATCATGCTGACATACGATATCCGGATCATACTGGCGATCATGGTGCTGTCCTACATCATGATGATGATTTCGAAGATCAGGTATTCCCAGATCAAGGTCATGCTGATCTATGTATTCGCGTTCCTGGCGTTCAATTTTATACTTACATATGTTTTCGCTCCGGAATACGGCGTGAAGATCTACGGTACAAGGCATCAGCTGTTTTCGTTCGGCGGTCCCTATACGGTCACGCTGGAGCAGTTATTTTATCAGGTCACCAAGTTTTCCAAATATCTCTCTGTCATCCCGCTGGGTATTATTTTCATCCTGACGACCAATCCGAGCGAATTCGCATCTGCTCTGAACGGTGTCGGGATCAGCTACAAGATCTGTACGTCCCTGTCACTGACCTTAAGGTATTTTCCGGATGTGGCAGATGACTACAATTCGATATCGCTGGCCCAGCAGGCACGCGGACTGGAAATGAGCAAGAAGGCAAAAATGATGGATCGTCTGAAACGCATCGCGGGAATTCTGATACCGCTGATCATGACGACGATGGACCGGATCGATATCATTTCCAATGCAATGGACCTGAGAGGATTCGGAAAACACAAGAAAAGAACGTGGTATGCTAAAAAGCCGCTGAAGAGGAATGATTATATCTCCATGGCAGTGTGCCTGGCTGTCCTGATCATTTCCCTGTATATCCGCTTTGCCGTGAACCACAGTATTTATTACAACCCGTTTCAGTGAGGAGGTATCCGCATATGAATGAGAACATACTTCCGATTCTGGTTTTCCAGACGGATTTCACATATCTTGAAGGGGCTGTCGCCGCCATGTACGGTGTGGTCAGAAGTGTTGACCGCAATGTCGAGATCATTACGGCCACACATGATCTGCCGCAGTATGATATATGGAGCGCTTCCTATCGTCTGCGCCAGTATATGCCGTTCTGGCCTGCCGGAACTGTATTTGTTTCCGTTGTGGATCCCGGTGTCGGAACAGCGCGCAAGGCCTGTGTGGCACGTACCGCAGACGGATATTATATTGTCACGCCGGACAACGGGACTTTGACACATGTCGCAGACCGGCATGGAATCGAAGAGGTCCGGGAAATCGATGAGACCGTCAACCGTCTCCCGTCCACCCGCGGTACCAGTGTCTTTCACGGCAGGGATCTGTTTGGCTATTGTGCCGCAAAACTGGCTTCCGGAAAGATTACATTTGAGGAAGTCGGTCCGGCATATTCACCCGATGACATAGTGCGCCTGCCGGTGCATTCCTTTGAACGCAGGGAAAATGCAGCAGAGGGAATTATAGAGATCGATGATCCTAATTTCGGCAATATGTGGACCAATATCCCGGTTGAAGAACTGCATAAAGCAGGAATGTCCTTCGGGGATATGGTCATGGTCACGATCACAAAAGACGGAGAGGAGATTTTCCGCAAACCGGTGCGCTTTGACCAGACATTCGGAAATGTTCAGAAGGGAGATGTGATCCTTTACAACAACGAACTCATGAACGCGGCGCTTGCTGTTTCACAGGGCAGTTTTAAGGACAGTTACTGTCCCAGATACGGACCGGAGTATCATATCTGCATTTCCCGGGAGGAGGCGGAATGAACCGTCTGCTTGTATTCCAGACTGATTTCGGGCTGTCCGACGGTGCTGTTGCGGCTATGTACGGCGTTGCCTTATCAGTGGATGAAGATCTGAAGATCTTCAATCTCACACACGATATACCGCCGTTTGATACCTTTGAAGCTTCCTACCGACTGTTTCAGGCAGTCCCTTACTGGCCGCAGAATACGGTTTTTGTTACCGTGGTTGATCCCGGTGTAGGCAGCTCCCGCCGCAGTATCGTTGCCAGGACAAAACTTGGCCAATATATTGTCACACCTGACAACGGTTCACTTTCCCATATCGCAAGAGCAGTCGGAATTGAATCCGCCCGTGTGATCAGGGAAGAAGTCGGACGCAGAAAGGACAGCGAAAACTCCTATACATTCCACGGCAGGGACATCTTTGCATATACCGGAGCGCTCCTTGCATCCGGAAAGATCACATATGATGACATCGGGGAAGAGATCGATCCTGAGGATCTGGTTATGATGAAGGGCATGTATCCTGTCATCAGTGAAACGAGCATTCTCGGAACGATCGAAACACTGGATGTGCGCTTTGGTTCCTTATGGACCAATATCTCCCGTGAACAGTTTGAAAAACTGGGAATCCGTCCCGGCGAATCCGCTGATGTGGCGATCCTCTGCGGCAAAACGACAAGATTTCATTCCTTTGTACCGTTCAGTCACACATTTGCGGATGTGCAGATCGGGGAATATCTTCTCTATGTGAATTCCATGGATTATATCGGCCTTGCGATCAATCAGGGTAATTTTGCAAAGGCATATAATATCGGTACGCGTGATCCGTGGCATATCCGCATCGATAAGATCAGGACGCCGCTATGAATTATCTGATCCTGGTATGGGCTGTGCTGAATCTGATCAGTTTTGCTGCATTCGGACTGGATAAACTGTATGCGGTCAAAGGTCACTGGAGAATTCCCGAACTGCATCTCATTGCCTTGTCAGCGGCAGGCATACTCGGCGGTCTGCTGGGTATGGTAATGTTCCGCCACAAGATACGCAAACCGAAATTCACCATCGGTCTTCCCGTCATCGCCATGCTGGAGGTATTCCTGACAGCGCTGGTGACAGGAAGAATGTACTGAAAATTATAAGGAGGAAATATGACAAACATTGAAAGAGTATGCACATTTTTAAAAGAAGCAGGTACGTATTACCTGGCAACAGCTGACAAGGATCAGCCCCGTGTCAGACCGTTCGGAACAGCACATATCTTTGAAGACAAACTGTATATCCAGACAGGTCTTTCCAAAGACGTCGCAAAGCAGATGGCTGAGAATCCCAAAGTTGAGATCTGCGCTTTCAAAGATGGAGTATGGGTCAGAGTAGAAGCAGAAGCGGTCCTGGATGAAAGGATCGAAGCACAGGAATCCATGCTTGATGATTACCAGTCACTCAGAAGGATGTATACGCCCGGTGACGGAAACACGGCTGTCTACTGGCTGAAGAATGCCAAAGCAACATTCTCATCATTTACAGCAGCACCCGAGACCGTTACATTCTGAAAAATTTGAAAACGATTACATTTTCTGAAAATCATTTTCAAAAATGATTGACAACAGACAGCATTTTTTCTAATATACTGGTAAATGCAGTGAAGGGAAAAAGTAGGCAGACTGCGGTGGATAAAGAGAGCTTCATCCGGTGAAAAGAAGCCGATCCGTCCTGTTGAAACACATCCCGGAGCAGCGTTTCCGAACCACTCAGTAGGAAACGACGCACGTACCCGTTACCGTACAGAAGTATGTTTGTACTTCATGAGGCTGTGTCCGTGAGGGCATGGCGAATTTGGGTGGAATCACGTTATGAAAGACGTCCCTTGGCGGGGCGTTTTTTTGGATACAGGAGAAAAGAGATATGAAACAGATACAGCTTCCGCAGGGAATGCAGGACTTGTTTCCGGAAGACTGCCGGGAAAAGGAAAGACTGAGATCGGTATTTCTGGACGTGTTCAGAAGATACGGTTATCGTCAGATCGAAACACCGCTGATCGAATATTACGCAACGTATCAGAATGCCTACGAGGAACTTGAAGAGACAAAAATGTATAAACTGACTTCCTCCGAAGGTAAGGTGATGACCCTGAGAGGGGATATGACACTTCCGATTGCACGGCTCTGTGTGACAAAGTTCAATACTACAAAGCCACCGTACCGCTTTGCCTATTGCGGGGATGTCTATCAGATCAATGAATCCTTTGCCGGCAAGCGAAACGCTGTTACCGACTGCGGGATCGAGCTTGTGGGAATGGATGAAAGCGGTGATCTGGAAGTCCTGTGCTGCGCGCTGGATGCGCTGGAAGTATCCGGATGTGAAGGCTATATTCTGGAGATCGGCACCAGTGCCGTATTCCTCATGGCCTGCAGGGAGGCCGGGATCGATGAAGATACCGGAAAGGAACTGGCTGAGCTGATCGACCGGAAATCGATACCGGATATTGAAAAGATGGTAAAAGGTCTGGGACTGAGCGCAAAGCAGGAACGGTTCTTTCAGAAACTTGCGCTGATGTCCGGCATCGATGTATTTACCCGTACGGAAGAACTATGTTTCTCAGAATCGCTCCTGCAGGAGATCCGGAAGCTGGAACGCCTGAAAATCATGCTGGAAGAACTGGGTTACGGTGAGCATATACGCTTTGATCTCGGAAAGGCTGCCCAGCTGGATTACTATACAGGCATAATATTCCAGGCCTACGTCAACGGGGCAGGAACAGCAGTCCTCAGCGGCGGCAGATATGATGATCTTCTGAACAAACTGGGAAGACCGCTCCCGGCGATCGGCTTCAGCATCAAGCTGGATTATCTCCTGGATGCAGTAAAGACGGAAAAAAAGGAGATCCGGAAGCTCTTCTATAAAAAGGATGATCTTGTATCGGCCATACGCATGGCAAAAGAAATGCAGAAAGACGGACCGGTGGAGCTGGTGCCGGAAGAAGGCGGTGAGTGAAATGCTGTCGATAGCACTGACAAAAGGCAGACTGGAAAAAGCAACAGTCAAACTTCTGAAAGAATGCGGATACGGCACGGAAGCACTGGAAAACAAGGGAAGAAGCCTTGTATTTCAGGATTCCGTAAAAGATATACGTTATTTTCTCGCAAAAGCAGCGGACTGCATCACCTATGTGGAACATGGTGTTGCCGATGCGGCTGTGACAGGCAAGGATACACTGATCGAGAATCCCGGTGAATATTATGAACTGCTGGATCTGAAGATCGGGGAATGCCGCTTCATACTGGGAGGTCTTCCCGGAAGGAATCCGCTTGCCAGGAACGGTCTGGTACGGATCGCTTCCAAATATCCGGAAGTGGCGAGAAAGTATTTCCGCAACAAAGGAATGGATGTTGAGATCATCCGGATCGAAGGCTCTGTTGAACTGGCTCCGCTGCTGGGCTTATGTGACGGCATCATCGATATTATGGAGACTGGTACGACCTTGAAGGAAAACGGCCTTGTGGTTTTCGATACCGTTGAAGATATCAGCGCACGCCTGATCGTGAATAAGGCCAGTTTCCGGCTGAAACAGGATGAGATCATGGCACTGCTGGAAGACATGAAAGGAATGGTGGAAAAACGATGCTCAGAAGAATAGATGCGAAAGACAGGGAAAAACTGAAGAAATACCTTCTTGCAAGGAGAAAAGGTATCGGCCTGGATATCCTGACACAGGCGCAGGCGATCATTGACCGGGTCATCATGAACCAGGATGCCGCGCTTCTGGCATACACCGAACAGTTTGACGGTGTGCATCTGGAATCCCTGCGTGTGAGTGACGCGGAGATCAAGGCGGCGGAAAAACTCTGTAAACCTGCATTCAGAAAAGCACTGCAGAATGCCGCTAAAAATATACTTTCATTTCATGAAGCACAGAAACAGAACAACTATATCCTGCAGAGGGAAGACGGCATTTATCTCGGGCAGAGAGTACTGCCGCTGGAATCGGTCGGTGTCTATGTGCCGGGCGGAAGAGCGCAGTATCCAAGCTCGGTATTAATGAATGTGATCCCGGCAAAAGTAGCAGGTGTTTCCCGCATCGTTATGGTGACGCCGCCGCAGAAAGACGGATCACTGTCTCCGAATATACTCTACGCCGCAAAACTTGCAGGTGTGGATGAGATCTATAAAGTCGGCGGGGCACAGGCAATCGCGGCGCTGGCTTACGGGACGGAAACAATCAAACGGGTGGATAAGATCGTCGGCCCGGGGAATATCTACGTAGCCGCCGCCAAGAAGCTGGTCTATGGGACGGTTGATATTGATATGATCGCCGGTCCCTCTGAAATACTGGTCGTTGCGGACAGCTCTGCTGATCCTGTCTATGTCGCGGCTGATCTTCTTTCACAGGCGGAACATGATCCTATGGCAAGCGCGATCCTGCTGACAGACTGCGCGGAGCTTGCGGATCAGACAGATGCCTGTATCAGAGAACAGATGATGAAGCTTCCGAAAAAGGAGATCGTAGAAGACTCCCTGGCGGATTACAGTGCCTGCATCGTATTTGATTCCATAAAAGAATGCATTGACTGCGCAAACGAGATCGCGCCGGAGCACCTGGAACTCGCTGTGGAAGATCCGATGCGTTATCTCAGCAGTGTCCGGAATGCCGGTTCTGTATTCCTTGGCAAATATACCTGTGAAACGATCGGCGATTACTATGGCGGCACCAACCATGTCCTGCCGACGAGCGGTACAGCGCGCTTCTCCAGCGCACTTGGCGTGGATGCCTTTATCAGAAAGTCTTCCTTCCTGCACTATACGGAAGAAGCTTTGAGAAAAGCAGCTGACGATATTATCACACTTGCGGAGGAAGAGGACCTGGAAGGACACGCAAATGCCGTGAAAGTGAGGGTTAAAGCATGAAACAGGTGGAAAGCTATACTGCCCACAAACAGGAAGGCATCCTGCTGAATGCGAATGAATGCTGGCACGGTCTGGACCGGGAACTGACGGAGAAGGTCATCGCGGCTTTGGCGGAGATCCCGTCCAACCGCTATCCGGATACAAACATGCATGCGCTCCTTTGCGCTTATGCGCAGTATGCCGGCCTGAAAGAAGAAAACCTGCTGGCAGGCAACGGATCCGATCAGATGCTCGGATACCTGATCGGCACATATCTGGGAAAGGGAAGAGTCCTGTTTACACTGGATCCGGACTTTTCCATGTATGATTATTATGCGAGTTCATACGAAGCAGATGTCCGGAAATACCGTACGAATGCGGACGGTACATGGGATGTACAGGATTTTATCAATGCCGCGAAAGAACAGAACGCGGGCATGATCATGTTTTCCAATCCGAACAATCCGACCGGCGGCTATATACCGGATGAGAAGATCCTTTCCATCGTGAAGGAGTGTCCTGACATACCGGTAGTGGTGGATGAGGCATATATCGAGTTCTCGGGTGAAAAGAGTGTTTCCGCATATTGTGAACAGTATGATAATCTGTTTGTAACAAGAACGCTGTCAAAAGCTTTCGGCATCGCAGCGGCCCGTGTCGGGTTTCTGTGCGGGAAAGCATCTGTCATGGAAAAACTGAAAAAAGATTTCGTTCCTTACGCACTGAACGCCTACAGCCAGACGATCGGACGGATCGTACTGGAAAACAGTGAAAAAGCCGCCGATACAATAAAGGAAATCATGGCGGAAAGAGAAAAGATGTACAGTTTGCTGAAATCGCTGCCGGATCTGACCGTTCTGGAAAGTCATGCGAATTTCCTGTACTGCCGCTCTGAAAAGCGCAGTGAGCTGCTGGAAGCACTGCAGAATAAAGGAATTGTGATCCGCAGCTACCGTGATGAAACATCATTCCGGATCACGATCGGAAATAAAGAGGAGAACGGACAGGTTGCTGCCGTCCTGAAGGAGGTATTTCAATGAGAGAAGCTGAATTGAGAAGGGAAACAAAGGAAACGGTTATTGACTGCAGAATCGATCTGGATGGGTCCGGGGATGCGGAAATATCTACCGGCATCGGCTTTTTTGATCACATGCTGACACTCTTTGCATACCATGCGGGAATTGATCTGAAACTGTTTGCGGATGGTGATCTGGATGTGGATGATCATCATACGGTTGAAGACTGCGGCATCGTCCTGGGCAAGGTAATACGGGAAGCGCTCGGTGACAGAAAAGGAATCGCGCGCTACGGCTTTTTCCTGCTTCCCATGGATGAAACGCTGGCTGAAACAGCTCTGGACATCTCCGGACGCCCGTATCTTGTTTTCCGCTGCGACTGGAAACGTGATCAGATCGGCATGCTGAGTACAGAGATGATAGAAGAGTTTTTCCGCGCACTTGCAGTACATGCCGGCATTACCCTGCACATCAATGTACGCTGGGGCGAAAATGAGCATCATAAGGCAGAAGCGATCTTCAAATCCTTTGCCCATGCTTTCCGGGCAGCTGTTGCTGTAAACGGAGAAGAGGTTCTGAGTACGAAAGGATCTCTGGAATGATCGGAATCATTGATTACGGAAAAGGCAATCTGCGCAGTGTCGAGAATGCCCTGAAAAAACTCGGAATACCATGTCTGATCAGCAGCGATGCTTCTGTGCTGAATGACTGTAATAAACTGATCCTGCCGGGTGTCGGTGCTTTCCGCGACTGCATGGAGGAGATTCAGAACAGAGGTCTGTTTGAACCGGTCCGCG
>CADBPK010000191.1 GCA_902796465.1 uncultured Erysipelotrichaceae bacterium
CCCTCGCAAAGTCCGCCCCCAGTCTGTAATTGGCTTCAACTATCGCTTTTCATAAAGCATCTTCATTATATCTGATAATTCGAATCTGGACTTACATCTTATGATGCTTTTTCGTCATGCCTGTCGATTTGTTGTGAAAGAAAAGCCTGCAGATTGCTTTCTTTATTCATCTGCAGACTTCTTCTTAACTTAATGACGTTGAACCCGTGGGGTTCTCTTTTGATCAGTCATTCAATATCAGCCAGCTGCCGTTGTTGGCGATCCATTCATCCTCACCGATCTTATACCATGTATAGCCGCCTGCTTCGGTGACTTCGGTATAGGTGTATGTTTCACCCGGCTTGGCAGTTCTGAGGATCCTTCCCGCTGTGCTTGCCTGGTCACGTACGTTGATCTGCTGGTTTCCGATCGTCAGTGTCTTTTCCTTTACCGGCTCCGGTGTCGGTTCCGGTGTAGGCTCAGGTGTCGCTTCCGGCGTCGGCTCCGGTTCGGCTGTTTCCTGGATCGGTTCATCCTTCTTCTTGCCCGGTGAAAGCGTCGGCTTGATGAAGATGACAAAAGCCAGGATAATAGCCGCAAGCAGAAGAAATATCAGAAGCAGCAGAGGCCACTTTGACCTCAGCATGTCAGCGGCAGACTCATCGTCATCGTAATCATCTTCCGGTTCATAGCGTCTCTTCTTCGGTTTCGGCTCTTCTTCCGGCACTGCTTCGAATTTTGCGATCGTCGGCAGTTCTTCGGTCTGGTATTCCGGTTCCTTTTCTCTTTCACTGATATAGACAGGATCGCTTTCCTCGAGGATCGGATCGATCTGATAATCCGTCAGATCCAGTTCCTGCCGCATCTTTTCGGTGCTGAAAGTATCTTCATCCCCTAAAGCTGCCGGCTTCTCTTCCGGGAATTCCTGTTTGAAATACGCGTCCAGCAGCTGCTGGTCTTTGGTGGCGTCGTCAGCGATCGGGTGTCCGCAGATCGGGCAGAATGACCACGAACTCATCAGGGAAGCACCGCATTTAACACATACATTTCTATTTGACATATTCATTACTTCCTTTATCTTTATCATTCAGAACCTTCCCGTGCAGGGGAGGAGGCCGTTCCGGGTGATGATCCCCGGCAATTCTACTATGATATTCTATCAGATAATCTGTTTCAGCGCTTCTAAATTTTAAATTCCTTGAGAGGGGTGTACCCGTCATCCGGAAGAAATTGTTTTATAATACGGGTATGAGTGCAGAAATCGTAATACGGCAGACAGGCCTGTTTAAAAAAGAACTTCCTTTGTCCGTCATTCTCGGGGAGAAACTGTCATACGGTCATTTTGACGGCTGGCGGCTCCAGGAGAAGGTGATCAAAGGACGGGAATTCGTCATCTATGATCCGGACAGGATCGGCAGAGGCATCGGTGTTTCCTGGCAGAAAGGGGAGAAGAACGAAATCACGCTCCGTCTTCTGATGATCTGTTCCGAGAGTGAACTGCGGACATTTTTTGACTGTGTGAACAGAATTACTTCTTTCTGGAACTGCCGGATGTATGTGGACGGACAGGAGATGCATCCCGAACAGCTGGAAAGCCAGTTCGATGACTGGCTTGCCCTCCAGATCCATTCCCTGCAGGATGCGGCGGGAAGGATCATGGAAGGAGACGGCGCAACGCTGACAATGTACTGCGCCATGTGGCCGCTGTCCCTGGGCAGGGAGGAAGCAGAGATGTTCAGTACGGGAAACGGGCTTCTGAAGTTTGAAGACTGGCTGCACGAAAAACAGAAGATCGATGCTTTCTATGCAAAAATATCCTTTTACAAGGGAGCTGAAGGGATCCTTGGTGTCATCGTGCTTTCAGAGGGCGTGCGCGTGATCCTGCCGGCAGTGCCGCATGTGCCGCCGGGCATGGAAGATGCCCGTACCGGCAAACCCCTTGTCTGTGACAATTACCGGCTGTATCTGTTCAGCGGTTCGGAAGACAGGGAGATCGGCAGTGCGGAATATGCAAAAGGCATTGAAGCGATACCGGCGGAAAAGAAAACAAGGTATGACGGGAATCATATCCTTGTGGAAC
>CADBPK010000192.1 GCA_902796465.1 uncultured Erysipelotrichaceae bacterium
CGGGGATATGGGTGACGACACGGGTGCTGTACATGAAGGATTCCGTTGACTGTGTCAGGCGGAAGCTGTTCTTCAGTACATATCCGGACGCGTCGTGTTTCAGACCTGTCGTTTTATTTTTGCCTTTGAGTCCGAGGCAGGTAAGCAGTCCGACAAATCCGGGGAGACCGAATGTCACACCGGTCTTCAGGCTCTTTTCGGCTTCTTTCCTTCTGGCTTCTTCCGCTTCCTTCTGGGCAATGTAGACAGGATCGGTGTCGTAATCGAACGGTGTTCCTGCTTCTTCGTATAAGAGCTTCTCATCCGCCTGGGAAATGAATTCATTGAAGGCGGAATAGTAATCGTTGTCCCTGAGATACGGGATGAACGCATCGACCATCACATCCTTGGCATGGTCCGTAAATGCCCTGTTTGCCTTGTTTCCGTAGGCAAGTACATCATAGGATCTGTCATCCATCGCAAGCAGCAGCATGACCCCGTTCTTTTCAGGCCTGTATCCGAGGTCTTCACCTTTATAGATATATTCGGAGAACTCTTCGACATCGTAGAATCCCTGTGTATCCGGGAAGACACGGATATATATGCCGCATTCATGCTCATTGCTGAGGGACTGTGCCCGCTCATTCAGAAGGGAGATGATCTCCTCATTCCCGTAGAGTACGCCGTAGTCATCACGCACATATTCATTGCTGTCGGAACGGATCGGGATCAGACAGATGAAGAATAAGGCAAATACAGAAAGTATAAGATAACGCAGTCTCTTCATGTCAGATTATTCCTCCCAGCAGCACGAAGTACAGCACTGCCATCAGCACAACTGTGATAACGATAAAGTACAGGAAGAATTTACCGTAATCGACAGGCAGGTCTCCGACCATCTTTCCTGTCTGCCCGTTCATGGCAAACAGATAGCTCTTTCCGTTCCATCTTGTCGAAAGCATCCATACCGGGAAGAAGGCATAATGGATCTTTTCCCCGACAATGTGGATGTGTTCTCTTTCGGTGGTGACGGATGCGAACCCGTTGACGCTGGCGCGGATCGAGGAAGCCGTCGTATTCTTCATACGGGTTTCCGCCCGGTCCGCATCCTGTTCCGCTGTGACATCATACTTATCCGCAAGATAACCCGGCAGATAACTCAGTTCAAAGGGAACCATTTCCTTGTAGTTGAACGGTTCGATGGAATCCATGAACTCATCCGGCATCTTGCTGGAAGCGTCAGCCGGTACATACTGGAAAGCGACTTCACCCTGGCGGATGATCTTGTAGTGATCGGTCACGGTGACCTGGTCTCTTCCGGATATGTGGCTGTGTACGCGGGTGCCGCGGAATTCCATATGCGCATCAGCGGTCCCGTCATAGAGCCAGAACGGAACGTATACGCCTTTGATCTCTTCGATATGATTGGTTTTGGAAAATGCGGACGGCAGAAGGGGTTTCCCCTGATAGAAGGAATTCAGCTTCTTAATAGCCGCTTTCTTATCAAGTTTGAACGGAATGACGTAATCCGGTTTCAGGGCGCCGGAGAACTGTGCCGGAACGATCGTCGGGTTGCCGCAGTACGGGCAGCTTGTGGCGGCGGTGTGTTCGTCACAGATCAGCTGGGCGCCGCAGGACGGACAGGACCAGGCACGCATGTGCTGCTTTTCCTCTTCGCTCCACTGGAGGGTCTCAATATTCTCCTCTATGTTTTCGGCACCGACCGATACCGCTTCTTCATTCTGTTCCTTAAAGTAAGCAAGTGCTTCTTCGTTCGTGAATTCGGAACCGCAGTAGTCACATTTCAGCCGCTGGCTCTGCGAATCAAAATGCAGAGGGCCGCTGCAGTTTGGACACTGGTAGTTCGTTACCTGATTAGGCATATGCTCGCCTCCAATCTCATGACGTGTGTATATGCAGGGGATATCCCTGCTGAGAAAGAATCCGGATCATGAACCCGGATTCTCAGAAATTTCAAAACTTCTATGGATGATTATTCCGGTTTCTTTGTGCCGCATGTGCCGCAGAAGTTACCGTCATTTTCCTTGCCGCAGGTCGGGCAGATCCATTTGGCGGTGCCGGGTCTTGTTTCACCGCAGTTGGAGCAGAAGTTGCCGTCATTTTCTTTTCCGCACTTCGGGCAGATCCATGTGTCGGCTTTCGGGGCAGCTGCTGTTTCTGCTGCTTTCTGCTGTGCACCGATGGTGAACAGGTCTGCAGCGCTTGCACCGCCGCCTGCCTGCTGGGCCATGTTGACATTCATGAAGCCTACACCTGCACCTGCAGCGTTGTTAGCGGCATCCTTGATTGCCTGGTCATGGGCAGCCTGGGTCTGGGAAGCGGCGAGATTTGCATTTGCGTAGAACTGAGCGTTCTTGAGTCTTTCTTCATCCTTTTCGTCTGCTTTGATGCTGGCAACGCCGATGGACACGATCTCGATACCGCGCAGCTCTCTCCACTTGACAGAGAGTTCTTCCTTCAGTGCTTCGCAGAGTTCTGTTGTGTGTCCCGGCAGGGAGCTGTAGCGGATACCCTGTTCGGAGATCTTTGCGAATGCCGGCTGGAGAGCCTGGAGCAGTTCTGTCTTCATTGCGGATTCAAG
>CADBPK010000193.1 GCA_902796465.1 uncultured Erysipelotrichaceae bacterium
CAAAGCTGACAACTGGTGGCTGCGCCAGTGTCCGAAAGTCCTGGACCTGCCGTTTAAGGAAGGCATCCGCAGGGCTGACCGCGACAACACGATCGACGTATATATCTCCGATGAATACGAAGATGTCCTGAGAGAAGGCACCTGGCAGAAGTTCTTTACGGAAAAGCCGTCTGTATTCACAGTGGAAGAAAAGAAGGCATGGCTGAAGGAACTGAAAGGCGTATCACTCGGTTCCGACGCGTTCTTCCCGTTCGGCGACAACATCGAGCGTGCGCATAAGAGCGGCGTGCAGTACATCGTGGAACCGGGCGGATCCATCCGTGATGACAATGTGATCGAGACATGCGATAAATACAATATGGTGATGGCATTCAACGGCATCCGTCTTTTCCATCACTGAGAAACAGGAGAAGGATATGAAAGTACTTGTAATCGGCTCAGGCGGCCGGGAACATGCGATCGTCAGAAAGCTTGCGGAAAGTCCGCTGGTGGATGAGATCATCTGTGCGCCGGGCAACGGCGGCATCAGTTCACAGGCAGTCTGCGTAAATGTGAAGGCGACTGACATTGAAAACATGAAGAAGCTGGCCAGGGACGAGGAAGTGGACTTCTGTGTGGTAACACCGGATGATCCGCTCGCACTCGGCATGGTGGATGAACTGGAAGCGATCGGTGTGCCGTGTTTCGGCCCGGACCGGGAAGCTGCCAGGATCGAAGCTTCCAAGTCGTTCTCCAAAGGCCTCATGAGCAAATACAACATCCCGACAGCGGATTATGAGATCTTTTCGGAAGCGGATGAAGCACTTGCCTATATCAAAGAAAGAAATACCTATCCGATCGTGCTGAAAGCGGACGGTCTGGCGCTGGGCAAAGGCGTCCTGATCATCCAGAACGAAGAGGAAGCCGTGAAGGCAGTACAGCAGGTCATGGTGGACAAGACATTCGGCGATGCAGGAAATGAAGTAGTCATTGAGGAATTCATGACCGGTCCGGAAGTATCCGTTCTGGCATTTACGGATTCCAATGTCATCTGTCCGATGGTATCCTCCATGGATCACAAGCGGGCGAACGACAATGACGAAGGTCTGAATACAGGCGGTATGGGAACGATCGCACCGAGTCCGTTCTATACAAAAGAGATCGCGGACGAATGCATGCAGAAGATCTTCCTGCCGACGATGGAAGCGATGAAGGAAGAGGGAAGACCGTTCAAGGGATGCCTCTATTTCGGACTGATGTTAACACCGAAGGGACCGAGAGTCGTGGAATACAACTGCCGGTTCGGCGATCCGGAAACTCAGGTCGTCCTGCCGCTGCTGAAAACAGATCTGTTTGAGATCATGCAGGCAGTCCGCTATGAGACACTGGGTGATCTGGATATCGAATGGGAAGACGGGGCTGCGGCGTGCGTCATCGAAGCGAGCGGCGGCTATCCGGGAAGCTATACGAAGGGATATCCGATCAAAGGCCTGGATGCGGAAGGACAGTGCGAAGGCGTGACGGTATATCATGCCGGCACAAAGAAGGAAAACGACACTTACTACACCAACGGCGGCCGTGTGCTGGGTATTACCGCCACGGGCAAAGACCTGAAAGAGGCACTGCATAATGCCTATGAAGGCGTGAAGACCGTATCATTTGAAAATATGCATTACCGTACAGATATCGGAAAAAAAGCAGGAAATGTATGACAGTTTATCGTTGTTATGTTGAAAAGAAGGAAGAATACGCCGTTGAAGCCGGTGCGGTGCTGAACGATCTGCGGACAGCGCTGCGTACGAACCGGATCGAAAAAGTACGGGTATTCAACCGGTATGATATTGAAGGCATAGAGGAAGAGGATTACCGCAATGCCAGATATACCATTCTTTCCGAACCGCAGGTGGATATCCTGTATGAGGAAGTACCGCCGGAAGCGGGAGAGAATGAATGGGTGCTGAATGTGGAATACCTGCCGGGCCAGTTTGACCAGCGGGCGGATTCCTGCGCCCAGTGCATCCAGCTGGCTACCTGCCGGCAGAGACCGGATGTGCGTTCCGCAAGGGTCTATTACATCAGCGGGTTCCTGACGGAAGAAGATCATGACAGGATCAAAGAAACACTGATCAACCCGGTGGAATCACGGGAAGCGGCGGCGGAAAAGCCGGAAACGATCCGCCAGGTATTTGAAAAGCCGGAGCTGCCGGAGATCCTTGACGGATTCCGTGAACTGGACAAGGAAGGTCTGGAAAAATTCATCGCGGACAACGGTCTGGCCATGGATGCGGGAGATATCGCTTTCCTGCAGGAATACTTCCGCAAAGAGGAAAAGCGCGATCCGACGATCACGGAGATCAAGGTGATCGATACATACTGGAGTGATCACTGCCGGCATACGACGTTCAATACGATCATCGAGCAGGCTGAGATCGTTCCGGAGTATATGCGGGAAGCGTGCAACGAATATCTGCAGCTGCGGGAAACCGTTTATGCCGGCCGGGAAGCGAAACCGGTCACATTGATGGATCTCGGCACGATCGCCGCAAAAGCGCTGAAAAAGGCAGGCAAGCTGAAAGATCTCGATGAATCGGAAGAGATCAATGCCTGCAGCGTAAAGATCAAAGTGAATAAAGACGGCCAGGAAGAAGACTGGCTGCTGATGTTCAAGAACGAAACACACAACCATCCGACGGAAATCGAACCATTCGGCGGCGCGGCTACGTGTCTCGGCGGGGCGATCCGTGATCCGCTGTCCGGCAGAAGCTATGTATATCAGGCGATGCGCGTGACCGGCGCGGGCGATCCGCTTGTACCGATCAATGAAACCCTGCAGGGCAAACTTCCGCAGCGCAAGATCGTGACAACGGCTGCGCACGGATACAGCTCCTACGGCAACCAGATCGGTCTGGCTACCGGCCATGTGGCGGAACTGTACCATCCGGGCTATGTTGCAAAGCGTATGGAGATCGGTGCCGTCATCGCGGCAGCGCCGGCAGAGAATGTTGTGCGTGAAAGACCGGAACCGGGTGATCTGGTGATCCTGCTCGGCGGACGTACGGGAAGAGACGGATGCGGCGGCGCGACCGGTTCTTCCAAGGCGCACAATGCGGAATCACTGGAGACCTGCGGCGCGGAAGTCCAGAAAGGAAACGCACCGGAGGAAAGAAAACTGCAGAGACTTTTCCGGAATCCGGAAGCGACAAGACTCATCCGCCGCTGCAACGACTTCGGCGCAGGTGGTGTTTCCGTCGCGATCGGTGAACTTGCGGACGGTCTGTATATCGATCTGAATAAAGTACCGAAGAAATACGAAGGTCTCAACGGCACGGAACTGGCGATTTCCGAATCGCAGGAAAGAATGGCGGTCGTTACGGCGAAGGAAGACGCGGAGCGCTTCATGAAGCTCGCTGACGCGGAAAACCTGGAGAGCACGATCGTAGCGGAAGTCCGGGAAGAACCGCGTATGATCATGGTCCTGGACGGACATGAGATCGTGAATATCTCCCGTGAATTCCTGAATTCCAACGGCGCGAAGAAGTATACGAATGTCTATGTGCCGGAACCGTTCGTCAGTGAACCTGAAAATGAATGGACCCTGACGGAGAAGTTTGAAGGTCTCGCAGAAGACCTGAATATCGCGTCCCAGAAAGGCCTGGTCGAACGCTTTGACTCGACGATCGGGGCAGGCACCGTACTGATGCCGTTCGGCGGCAAATGGCAGCTGACACCGGAACAGGTCATGGCAGCCAAGATCCCGGTGCTGGACGGGGAGACGGATACGGTATCCCTGATGTCCTGGGGCTTTGATCCGTATTTATCCGAGCAGTCACCGTACCACGGCGCTTTGACGGCTGTGATCAGTTCACTGGCCAAGATCATCGCGGCCGGCGGTGATTCCGAACATACCTGGATGACTTTCCAGGAATACTTCGGAAGAGTAAATCGTGATCCGGCACGCTGGGGCAAACCGTTTGCGGCACTGCTGGGAGCGCTGAAGGCACAGATGGAACTCGGTGTTGCGGCGATCGGCGGAAAGGACTCCATGTCCGGTTCCTTTGAGAATCTGGATGTACCGCCTACCCTGACAGCGTTTGCGGTATCCGTGACAAACGCGGACAATATCGTTTCCGATGAATGGAAGGGAAGCGGTCATAACATCTATGTCCTGAAGCCTGTATATGATGAAAACGGTCTGCCGGATTTCGAGAGCGTCAGAAATGTCCTGAATCAGATGGAAACACTGATCAAGGAGAAGAAAGTCCTCTCCTGCTGGGCGCTGCAGAACGGCGGTGTTGCGGAAGGTCTGCTGAAATGCGGACTGGGCAATAAGATCGGATTCATAATGGATGAAAACTATGATTCTGCCGGTTTGTTTAAGAAGTGCTACGGCGGCTTCATGTTTGAAACAGATCAGGAGATCGCTGATGCAGAGCTGCTGGGAAAAACAGACGAAGCGTATTTCCTGGATATCCACGGGACAAGGATCTCTATGTCTGTCCTGCAGAGTGAATATGAAGACAAGCTGAAACCTGTCTATCCGTATCTCAACGGAAAGAACAATAAACCGCAGACGATCACTTATGAACAGAGGGGAAAGCTCCACGCTTCCTATACATGTGAAAAACCGCATGTCCTGATTCCCGTATTCCCGGGAACCAACTGCGAATATGACACAGCGCGCGCATTCGAAAAGGCAGGTGCGGAGGCGGAAGTCTTCGTGATCCGCAACCGTACGCCGGAAGAGATCGAGGAATCTGTACATGCATTTGCGCAGAAGATCCGCGAAAGCCAGATCATTGCGATCCCGGGCGGATTCTCCGGCGGTGATGAACCGGACGGATCCGGCAAGTTCATTACAGCTTTCTTCCGGAATCCGGAAGTCAGGGAAGCTGTTGAGGATCTGCTGGATAATCGTGAAGGCCTGATGTGCGGTATCTGCAACGGATTCCAGGCACTGATCAAGCTGGGTCTTGTCCCGTACGGAAAGATCATGGATACGGATGAGAACTGTCCGACCCTGACTTTCAACACCATCGGCAGACATCAGTCCATGCTGGTAAGGACAAGGGTGGCTTCGGTCCTGTCACCGTGGCTCAGATACGCGGAACCGGGTGAGATCCATACGGTTGCCATCAGCCACGGGGAAGGCAGGTTCGTCGCCAATGATGAAGTCCTGCAGGAACTGATCGCAAACGGACAGATCGCCGAGCAGTATGTGAATCTGGAAGGTGAGCCGACAGATGACCTGCGCTTCAACCCGAACAATTCCATGCTTGCGATCGAAGGCATCACGTCAAAAGACGGACGAATCTTCGGCAAGATGGGACATTCGGAAAGAAGCGGGGACTACCTGTACCGGAATATCCCGGATGTGCATACACAGGAAATGATCTTCCGCGGCGCGGTGGATTACTTCAGATAATCAATCATGCAGAAAGCCCGGGGAGTGCATGCTCTCCGGGTTTTATCATGAAAAGATCAAAAAGTCTGGGAATGATATACAAAAACATGTATGCATGATACATAGTATTTCTTTATAATTAAAGCAGCTGACAGATAAGGAGCAATTAGGATGATCGAAAAGAAAGACGGAAAAGAAACCGGCAGAATGATTCCTGAACATGCAGATGAAGGTTATCTTACAGATTCGCTTGCCGGCATACTGAAAGGTATCCCGGATCCTGATGATGCACGGGAAAGAGAACTGAAAGAAAAATACGGATCTGCAGATTGATGATAATTTCATTATGACAGTAAATTAAAACGCGATATGTTCAGTACATATCGCATTTTAGTTTACTGGATATCGTTTTTGTTCTGGCCGAGCCATTCGAGTTCGTACTCGCCAGTGCACTCTACGACAGTGCCTTCCGCCAGTTCGATATTTTCTTCGTTTTCGTAGTAGTCACGTACCCTGCCCAAGGCATCCCACATATGCAGGCCTGCGTCACGCACTGCCTTGACCTTGTATACGCCCGGTTTGAGGCTCTTCGGGATATCGTATACACCAGGTGTGATCGTGATTTCCTTTTCGTTCCGGATATAGATCAGATGCTGACCTTTGCCGTTCTTGATAGCATTGATCTTCTGGAAGAAACGTTCACGCATATAGAAGAGATCGGAATGCTGGATCATGTAGGTAAATGTTTTTGTCGGGGTCTCAACAAGGACCCGGTCTGTTTCATCCCGGTTTCGCTTCATGTGTCCGAGACGGTGACAGTTGACAAAGTTTTTGGATATGAAGTAGAGAGCTGCTTCGGTTTCATACAGCATGCCTTCCACTTTCTGTGTTCCCGTACGCTGTGAAGCATCGGGGATGTTGTGAACAGTCTGCTTGTTAACTTCAGTAATAGCTTTTACAGCTTCCGTTGCCGGAATGTCTTCTTTTCTGACAGTGATAACAGCTTTGACTGCATTCAGGCAGTGTTCGCCGGAATGCATCTGAATATTGGGAAGCGGATAGAACTTCGCAAGCATCTCATCCGGATCGTGGTTCTTTGCGTAGGCATCCATGATCATGTCGATCATGCTTTTCTGCGCAGTCACCAGCATCTGGAAGAGTTCATATTTCACGGGGAGACCGTAGCTCTGAATAATGCTTTTGCAGTTTTTACAAACATGGTGTCCGCCGGCAATCTTCTCAGGTCCGCCAAATAGGCTGTTGCTTTCGCTCAGACAGAAATCGCATACTTTTCTTGCCATAACACCTCCTAAGTCCATCAATATAATAACAAACGTATAAAATAATGCAAAGAAAGTGATAGGAATAATTTTGTGTGAAATAAGGTTATAATGGACATAGTAAAAAAGACTGAGGACATGAAATGAAGAAGATAATCCGATATCTGATCGTGATGTTTGCCGTATTTTCACTGCTTGGACTGAGCGCATGCAAGCCGAAACCAAAACCGGTTCCGTCACCGTCACCGACACCGGCGGAAACGGTCAGTCCGACGGCAGAGCCCACATCGGAGCCAACCGCAGAACCGACGGAAGAACCGGTGAGTGCGCATGTCAGTGAGGACGGCGAGTATGACACAAAAGATGAAGTTGCGGAATACATCTGGCTGTACCATCATCTGCCTTCCAACTACATGACCAAAAAAGAGGCAAGGAAGCAAGGATGGGAAGGCGGACCGCTGCATCTGGTAATCAAAGGAAAGTGCATCGGCGGTGATTCCTGGTCCAACCGTCAGGGAAGTCTGCCGAAGAAAAAGGGCCTGAAGTATTATGAATGTGATATCGATACGCTCCATTCAAAATCAAGAGGCGCCAAGAGAATCGTTTATTCTTCGGAATGGGCGGTATATTACACAGAAGATCATTATGATTCGTTTGAACTGCTGTACGGGGAGGAACCATGAGAAAGAAGATATATCTGGATGCGGACCGGCTGAAGAACCGGAAGGATATGCATGATTATCTGGAGAAAGCATTCGATTTTCCGTTCTGGTTCGGCTATAACCTGGATGCATTATATGACTGTCTGAGTGAAGTAAAAGAGGATACCGATATTATCCTGGATCAGGCGAATGCGACAAAGATCTGCCAGGATCCGTACGCGTACCGCGTGCTGCTCACACTGAGCGACGGGATCGAGGAAAACCCGCATCTGCGTATTCTGTTTTATGATCCGGAAGACGAAGAAGATGAGGAAGAAGAATGAAGGCAGGATTCCTGCTTTCATTTTTCCAGGGAGGAAAGAAGAATGAAATGGTGGCAGAAAACAGTCGTCTATGAGTGTTATCCGAAGAGTTTCCTGGATACGGAAGGAAAGGGTACAGGTACGATCCGCGGATTAATGCAGAAGCTGGATTATCTGGCGGAACTCGGTGTCGGTGCGGTATGGATGACACCGGTATGCCGTTCGCCGATGGTGGACAACGGATATGATATCGCGGATTACTGCAGCGTCGATCCGAGCTACGGCACCATGGAAGATATGGAAGAGCTTTTCAATGAAGCAAAAAAGAGAAATATCCGGATCGTTATGGATCTGGTATTTAACCATACGTCTGATCAGAATCCGTGGTTTCTGGAATCAAAACAGTCAAAAGACAATCCGAAAAGCAGCTGGTATATCTGGCGGGATGCGAAACCGGACGGCAGTGAACCGACCAACTGGCGGGGTATTTTCGGCGGTTCGGCGTGGACCTGGTGCGAGGAGAGAAAGCAGTACTACCTGCATACGTTCGCTTCCCAGCAGCCGGATCTGAACTGGGCGGAGCCGGAAGTCAGACAGGCATTATACAAAGCCGCGAATTTCTGGATCGATAAAGGCGCAGGCGGATTCCGGGTGGACGCAATTACCTATATCCGCAAACCGGATGTCCTCGAAGACGGAACGCCGGACGGGGAAGACGGTATGGTCTCCGTACATGACATGACTGCCAATACGCCCGGTATCCTGGATTACCTGCATGAATTCAAACGGGAAGTATCGGATGGACATGATATCTTTACCGTTGCGGAAGCCAACGGCGTCAGTGCGGATGAACTGAAATACTGGGTCGGGAAAGACGGCGCCTTTGACATGCTGTTTGAATTCAGCCATGTCAATCTGGAGTTCAAGGGAATCGAGACATGGTGCAGACCGGATCCATGGACACTGAAAGATCTGAAACGAGCCTTGCGCAATTCTCAGGAAGCCACAAAGGATAACGGGTGGTATCCGATCTTTTTTGAGAATCATGACAAGCCGAGATGTGTGGAGCACTTTTTCCCGGAAGGATATGATCATGTGAAAGCCGCAAAAGTCATGGGCATGGTGCTGTATACCCTGCGGGGAACACCGTTCCTTTATCAGGGGCAGGAGCTCGGCATGGAGAATGTCAGATGGCCTTCCATTGACTGCTACAACGATATTTCTTCCTACGGGCAGTATGAATTTGCGCTCAGTGAAGGTCAGACAGAGGCAGAGGCACTGGCTGCCGTTCACCGGTTCTCCCGGGACAGCGCGCGTACGCCGATGCAGTGGGATGATACAGAGAATGCCGGATTTACAAAAGGAACACCATGGCTGCCGGTGCAGGAGAATTACCGGACTGTCAATGTCAGCGCGGAATCAGCGGATGAAAAGTCTGTGCTGAGGTGGTACAGGAAACTGGCAGAGTGCAGAAAAGAGATGCCTGTGCTGATCGAAGGGGATTTTGAGGAGATCCTGGAAGAGGATGCGGATATCTTTGCCTGGTACAGAAAAAAAGACGGGCAGAAAGCACTCGTCCTGGTGAATTTCAAGGATCATGCGGTCCGGTATGACCCGGTATATGAAGAGAATATGCAGGTGAAGTTGTGCTCGGAAGAGGCACATGAACCGGGCATTCTGAAACCGCTCGAAGCAGTGCTTCTTACTGACTGATCAGAATATTGGCACGGATCCATTTGGCGATGCTGTCCTGTGAACAGGAAGGCACGATATGGGTCGCGTGCTTTTTTGTTTCATTCATGGCATTTTCCGGCACGACGCGTATGGCTGCGAGATCCAGCATGGGGATGTCATTCTCCCCATCGCCGAAAGCAGCGACATTTTCAGATGACAGTCCCTCCATCTCCATAACATGTTTCAGGGCAGATCCTTTGGATACACCCGGGCAGGTGATCTCCAGGCATGCGGGATGGACAAAATAGTGGGAATAGGAAGTGGTGCGGTCCATTTCCTTTTCCATTCTTTTTAATGTATTGGGAAGACCGAAATAGGAGATCTTTGCGATCTCGCGGTATTTTTCGAAAGCAGGATCATTTGCCTGCCCGCTTCCGTAGCGGATGCCTTTGCGGGTATGCCTTCTTCTCAGCATGCGGCTGAACAGTTCCTGCGAGATGTGATGTTTCCTGCCGGTGAGATGATAGTATCCGTCCGGGGTAAATGCCAGCAGGATGGCGGCGTAGCGGTGCGGGTATTTCCGGAGAACAGCGAGATCTTCTTTCTGCAAATAAGACTGGCGGATATGCCGGTCTTCCTCCTTGATATACAGGTCAAGGCCGTTCATCGAGGCGGCATAGTCGAAAAGATCCGGAGAGATGATGCCCGTGATATTAGGTAGGGCACGTCCGGAATTGATCATGACCATGATCCCACGTTCGTGCAGAAGGGAAAGGGTCTCACGGGCATAGGATGACATGCGTGAATGGCGATGAAAGTATGTCCCGTCCAGGTCGAGGACGACGAGGCGTATATCCTTCTTGTTCATAAATTCATTGTAGAAAAAAGCAAAATATTGTGCAACAGGGCATATATATACAGGCGTTTGATGCACATATCTTATTAAAATAGGATAGAATAGTCATGCAGTATGGAGGGGAAAACAATGCTGGAACTGAATCAGACTGTCCATGGTTTTACAGTAACGCGGATACGTGATCTGGAAGACTGCGGCGGAACATTATATGAAATGATACATGAACAGACAGGGGCGGAACTCTGCTGGCTGAAGCGTGACGAAGCAAACAAGACATTCGGGATCGCCTTTAAAACGATTCCTTTTGACGATACGGGTGTATTCCACATCCTTGAACATTCTGTCCTGAGCGGATCGGAGAAATATCCGCTGCGGGAACCGTTCGTAAACCTTCTCAAGAGCAGCATGCAGACGTTTCTGAATGCGATCACATTCCCGGATAAGACGGTATATCCGTTCTCATCCAGGAACGACAAGGATTTCATGAACCTGTTATCTGTATATATGGACGCGGTATTTGCGCCGTTGCTGTACAAGAACCCGAATATCTTCCGTCAGGAAGGATGGCATTATGAGATCCGGAATGAAGCGGACGCCCCGATTTTCAAAGGCGTTGTCCTTAACGAGATGAAAGGCGCGTATTCTTCCGTGGATGAAACTGTCGTCAGTGAAATGGGAAAACGTCTTTTCCCGGACAACTGCTACAGATTCAATTCGGGCGGTGATCCGAAGGCAATTACGGACCTGACATATGAACAGTACTGCGATACGCATGCGAAGTTCTATCATCCGTCCAATTCCAGAGTTTTCGTGGACGGCAATGTGGATATCGATGCGGTACTCGCGTTTGTGAATGATGCTTATTTCTCAAAATATGAAAAAGAGGAATTCGATTTCAGCATTCCGATGCAGAAAGTGCAGGAAGGCAGTAAGTATTCCTACGAGTATGAAATCGCGCCGGATGAGGATCCTGCGCACAAGGCGATTGCGGCGTTTGCGAAGATCATCTGTACATTTAAGGATACGGAAAAGATCACAGCCTGGCAGACACTGGCATCCGTACTGACGGGAAATAACGAATCCCCGCTGAAGAAAGTCATCCTGGATGGGGGACTCGGCGAAGATGTGGAACTGGATCTTATGGATGGGATCCAGCAGCCATGGGTCTTACTGATGGTAAGGAATACGGATCCGGAAAAATATGACGCAATCGTTGAAGCTTTCCGGAAGACGGCAGAAGAGCTCGTAAACGGCAAGCTGAACCATGATGAGATCCTGGCATCCCTGGACCAGATGGAATTCAAATACAGGGAAAAATACGAACCATCCGGACTGATCTTTGCCCAGAAATCACTCGATGCATGGCTGTATGAAGGAGATCCGGCACAGTTCCTGAACTGCTCAGGTGTTTTTGACAGCCTGCGGAAGAAGACAGAAGAAGGATATTTTGAAGGACTTCTGAAAGAATTCCTGCTGGATGGGGAACCTGTATCTGTTACTGCAGTTCCGTCCAATACTCTGCAGGAAAGACGACAGAAGGAAGAAGAAAAAAAACTGGCGGATGCGAAAGCTTCCTGGACAGATATCGGAAAGTATATCCGTGAGAACGCTGAACTGGATCAGTGGCAGAGTGAA